>CAMDPJ010000006.1 GCA_945903925.1 Chryseobacterium gleum | reverse complement strand
AATGAAAAAAAGCACCAAATTCTTTGCACAATAAACCTACTTCTGCAAGAGGCAATAGCGTTCCAACTTCATTGTTTACGTGCATTAAACTCACCAATATTTTGCCTTCTAATTTTTCTAACAATTCGCGCAAATGATTGATATCAACTTCACCATATTTATTGATTTTCACCCAATGAACATCTATATGAGATTTACGCAAAGTGTTGTGCACCGCAGAATGTTCGATAGCCGACGAAATAATATGCTGAACTTTTAAATCGTGAATAGCAGCGTGAATCGCCAAATTATCGGCCTCTGTTCCACCCGATGTAAACACAATTTCAGAAGATTGCGCACCAATGAAAGTTGCAATTTTTTTGCGCGACATTTCCACCAACGCCCTAGCATCTCTGCCTTGCTGGTGAATGGATGAAGGATTACCAAAATGAGAACGCATTACACTAGAAATTTCACCCATCACTTCTTCAGCAAGGGGAGTTGTAGCGGCGTTATCGAGGTAGACTTTCAATTATATCAAAGCTTTAATATCAGCAATAATCTTATTGGCCAAGTTCTCGGCAGTAGTTTTATCGGCACTTTCAGAATAGATACGAATGATAGGCTCTGTATTCGATTTACGAAGATGAACCCACTCTTTAGGGAAATCTATTTTCACTCCGTCGATAGTACTTATATCTTCATGAGCATATTTTGCGGCCATCTTCTCTAAGATCAAATCAACATTGATTTCTGGCGTTAATTCAATTTTATTTTTAGAGATATAATATTGAGGAAAAGAAGCTTTTAATTGCGATGCCGTTTTATCTGTTTTAGCCAACTGCGTTAAGAAAATAGCGATTCCAGCCAAGGCATCTCTACCGTAATGCAATTCAGGAAGAATTACGCCCCCATTTCCCTCACCACCAATCACCGAATTGTTTTCTTTCATTTTGTTTACCACATTCACCTCACCTACTGCAGCTGCGTTGTACACTCCGCCCCTAGCCTCGGTAACATCACGCAAGGCACGAGAAGAAGACAAGTTAGAAACGGTATTTCCTGGTTTCATCGACAATACATAATCGGCAATAGAAACAATGGTGTACTCTTCGCCAAACATAGAACCATCTTCGCAAACCATAGCCAAGCGATCTACATCTGGGTCGACCACTATACCAATATCTGCTTTTTGAGAAACCATTACAGCAGAAATTTCTGTTAAATGTTCGGGCAATGGCTCGGGATTGTGCGGAAAAATTCCGTTTGGTTCGCAATACATTTCTACCACATCAGTAACGCCCAATGCCTTCAATAAGAAAGGAACTGCGATACCTCCTGTGGAGTTTACTGCATCAACCACCACTTTAAACTTTGCTTTACGAATGGCTTCTACATCAACATAAGGAAGCGCCAAAATATGTTTAACATGTTCGGGTATATAACCTCCTTCATGTTTAATTACGATACCTAAATCATCTACAGATGCATATTCAAAAGCTTCTTCTTCCGCCAAAGCCAAAACCTTTGCTCCGTCTTCACTATTGATGAACTCTCCTTCAGAGTTTAATAATTTCAATGCGTTCCATTGTTTGGGATTATGAGAAGCGGTAAGAATAATGCCTCCATCGGCATATAAATCAACTACGGCTACTTCAACTGTAGGAGTGGTTGATAAATCTAAATCGATAACATCTATTCCTAAGCCTTGCAGGGTCGAAATCACTATTGATTTAATCATCGGACCCGAGATTCTTGCATCTCTACCCAACACTATTTTTACTTTATTTTTTTTGCTGTTTTGTTTCACCCACATACCATAGGCACTAGCGAATTTAACTGTATCTAAAGGTGTTAGTCCGTTTCCTGCTGGTCCGCCAATGGTTCCTCTAATTCCTGAAATTGATTTAATTAATGTCATTGTAAAATTTTTTGCGCGCTAAAAATAACTATTTTAGTCGGACTAACCACTTTTGGTAAGTGATTTTGGAGGTCAATATACTTTTCTGCTGAAGTAAAATTTAAATTATTTAAAATGAAAACATTATTCTTATTGATTTTCACGCTGCTTTTAAGTGTACTTAACGAACTTAAAGCACAGGCATTGCTTGAAGAAGTAATTGCCGACACAGCTTGTATCTGCTTACAAAAAATTAAAACCGACTCAGCTGCAACCAAAATTACAGCTGCTTTTAACGACTGTTTAAATCAGGCTATTGCTAAGAACAGAGAGGCCATCATTGAGAGTCATAAAAGTGGCGAACAAGGAAAAGAGATAGATAAAGAAAATCCGAAAAGCGACCAGCTTCAAATTAAAATAGTAGCTGTATTGGCTAAAAAATGTAGCGATTACGAAAGAGTTTACGGTAAAATTAAAAGTGCACATCAACAACGTTAACTTTGGTTTTTAGCTCATTTATCTTATTTTAGCCACTCATTGCAGATGATAAATGCTATTTAATTCATTAGAATATTTTCTCTTCTTACCGCTCGTATTTCTTCTGCATTATTCCCTCCCAGGAAAATACAGATGGATATTGCTGTTGACTTGCAGCTACTTTTTTTACATGTGCTGGGAAGTGAATTACATCTTTCTCATTTTCACTTCAACCCTTATCGATTATTTTTCGGCAATTAAAATTGAGCAAGCCACTAGCAAGTCGGCCAAAAAAACATGGATGTTTTTAAGTATAACATCTAATCTTGGCATCTTGTTCTTCTTTAAATACTTCAATTTCTTTACCGATACCATTGAGCTTTCTTTGGGAGCATTCAATATTAAAACGGCTTTTCCCGATTTTGATATTCTATTGCCAGTGGGCATCTCTTTCTATACTTTTCAGTCTTTAAGCTATACCATAGATGTGTACAAAGGCGAATCAAAAGCCGAAAGGCATTTTGGTTATTTCGCGCTGTTTGTTTCTTACTTTCCGCAACTTGTAGCCGGACCGATAGAAAAATCTTCGCGCTTGCTTCCAAAACTTAAAGAAGTAAATCCTTTTAACTATGATTTGGCTGTTTCGGGCAGTAAATTAATTGCTTTAGGTTTGTTTAAAAAAGTGGTGATTGCCGACCGACTTTCACCATACGTGGCTATGGTTTTCGACCACCCTAGCGACTACAAAGGAATACCAGTAATAGTGGCTTCCGTCTTTTTTGCATTTCAAATTTATTGCGATTTTTCGGGCTATACCGATATTGCTATTGGCTCTTCTCGATTGCTGGGTAAAAACCTTATTAAAAATTTCAACCTACCCTATCTTTCTTCATCATTTAGCGAATTTTGGAAACGATGGCACATTAGTCTTTCAAGCTGGTTTAGAGATTATGTTTACATTCCTTTGGGCGGAAATAAGGTGTCTTCTTTTCGACATTACATCAACCTCATTGTCACCTTTTTGATTTCTGGTTTATGGCACGGCGCCAATTTCACTTTTATTGTTTGGGGCGCAATGCATGGCGCTTTAATTGCCGCCGAATCACTAGTTACTAAAATGAAAATTCAAATGAATTTCTCGTTTTTAAAACCCATAAAAATCGCTTTGGTATTTTTTGTAGTATTGATAGGCTGGGTGTTTTTTAGAGCCGCAAGTATTGATGACGCCCTACTTATTTTAAAACAAGCCAGCCTCATCGAGAAACAACAACTAGGAATTTACATGTTCGATATCTCTCAATGTAGAGTTGAAGAACTTTACCTTTCTATAGCTTTCATTGCTCTATTAATGATTTTTGAAATTGCTCAATACAACAAAAAAAATATTGGTCAATCAATCAACCAATTGCCTTTTATACTTCGTTGGGGATTTTATTTAGCAATAGTTTTAACTGTTCTATTTGTAGGCATTTTTGAAAAAGACCAATTCATTTATTTTCAGTTTTAAATGAAAAGATTTATTCTTAAAATATCTGTTCTTTTGGTGATTTGTTTAAGCGCAATGGCATTCATCATCAATACAAATATTGAATTGTTTAGAGATGTAAACTACAGTAAATACCTATCTAAACACAAGTCTTTGGTTATTGGCACTTCTCGTTCAAATTTCGCCATCGACCCTTCTGCATTTTCAGAAAAATACGATTTATTTAATTTTGCTTTCACTGCCGCTACTTCTCCTTATGGCAAAGTATATTACGAGGCGATAAAAAATAAAATCACTAAGGAAAATGGAGCTATATTTCTTATTGATATAGATCCTTACGGCTTATCTCTGCACAAAACAAAACCTATATTTACAGAAGATAAAAACTCATTGAGCAGGCAATTTACCATCAACAGCAACCCAAACTACGAATACATATTTAAAAACCTCACACCTCTTTACAACCGCATTTTCCCCGAAACAAAAAGTAATAAAATAAAACATTCTAACGGATTCACTCAGCTGGGGGATAATTTAAGTAAAGAAAGAAGAATTGAAGTGCGAAATATGAAAATCAATGAATATACTCAATCATCACTCGCAGACAGCATTTCCTTAGAGAGAATTTATTACTTCGAAAAAACAATTGAATATCTAAAGCAATACGGAAATGTGTATCTTATTTCTGTTCCCATCTCTCCTGAAATATTTGTAATACAAGAAAAATATTGGCCTCAAAAACACCAGTATGTCGAAAGTTTGAAAAATAAATATGATGTTCAATACATCAATCTTCAAATTGATTTCCCCAACCCAAAAACAATAGACTATGTGCATTTAGAGCTTGAAGAAGCCCAAAAAGTTTCTACATTTTTAAGCAAGAAAATTGATTCTCTAGAATATAAAATTGCTGTAAAGTAAGATTTTCAGTATTGTAAATTCCGGTGTAAGCTGCACCATAACAGGGCATCACTTCTTGATTGACAAAAGTGCAAATCCCTGCAGTAATGGCCTCACCCCAGCCCTCTCCAAAATAAGTTATTCATACTGCATAAAAAAAAGTCTGGTAGAACTAAATCTACCAGACTTCCCTTAAGTATTTATGCTTAATTAAGCAGTAACTTTAGCCAATTGCTCGGCCATAGCTTTACCAATTTCAGCTGGAGAATCAACTACTCTAATTCCACACTCTCTCAAGATTCTTTTCTTAGCAGCAGCAGTGTCATTTTCACCACCAACAATAGCACCTGCGTGGCCCATTGTTCTGCCTACCGGAGCAGTTTCACCAGCGATAAAACCAACAACTGGTTTAGTACCGTTAGCTTTAACCCACTCAGCAGCCAAAGCCTCTAAGTTACCACCAATCTCACCAATCATAACGATACCGTGAGTCTCAGGGTCATTCATCAATAATTTAACAGCAGCTAAAGTTGTAGTTCCAATGATTGGATCTCCACCAATACCGATAGCTGTAGTGATACCTAAACCAGCTTTCACAATTTGATCGGCTGCTTCGTATGTTAAAGTTCCCGATTTAGAAACGATACCTACATTACCTTTTTTGAAGATGAAACCTGGCATGATACCAACTTTAGCTTCACCTGCAGTGATAACACCCGGACAATTTGGTCCGATTAACGTTACGTTTTTATCGCTGATATAAGATTTTACTTTTACCATGTCGGCAACCGGGATACCTTCTGTGATAGTAACGATTACTTTCACACCAGCTTCAGCAGCTTCCATTATTGCATCGGCAGCAAATGCAGGAGGAACGAAGATGATCGTAACATTTGCACCAGTTTGCTTAACAGCATCGGCAACAGTATTAAACACTGGACGATCCAAATGTTTTTGTCCGCCTTTACCAGGAGTAACACCACCAACTACATTGGTTCCGTATTCAATCATTTGTCCAGCGTGAAAAGTACCTTCACTACCCGTGAAACCTTGCACTATTACTTTTGAGTTTTTGTTTACTAATACTGACATGTCAATAATATTTAATTCTTAATTTTTAATTTATATTTTTTGGCTTTTGCCTTTTAACTTTTTACTTTCTTAGTGGCAGTTCTTTTTCAAAGTGGTACTTACGTAAATGTTCACCTCTGGCCACGTTACCGATTTGCCATCAGATCCTCTATGATATTCCAAGCAAGTTTTACTTAATGACGCTAGAGCTTTTTGCGCTTTGAAGTCGTTGAGGTTGATGGCACCTGTTAAAGTTAATTCTTCACCACTTAAAGAAAGTTGTAAATTATAGTCTTTTTCAATACCATTCATTTTTATAGAAACCTCTGCAGAAATAATTGTTGCTTTATATTGAGGAATTGAAGAAACAACTTCATATTTAAGTTTCTTGATTGTTCCTATTATAAAGGCAGTGCTATCCATCTTTGCAAATAGTGAAGATTTTATATTATAATCTCTCGCTTGGTCTTTCGTGTTCAAACCTTCGATATCAATTTTAAAACTAGCTCCTTCAACAACATTGTAAGCAATAGTATCTTCTTTGGTTCCTTCTACCGCAAACTTCAAAAACCCACCTTTCACCTCTTTCTTTTCTGTAAACTTAAAACCACCAAAGCCAATAGTTGTAGCAGAAGAGTCGTAAGAATAAGTGCAAGTTTGAGGAAGTGAATCCTGTTTGGTTTTCTCGCCAGCAGCAGTGTCGCCACCGCCACAAGATGAAATCAAAACAGCGCTTGATATTGCAAAAAGTATCTTCTTCATAAATAAATTACTTACCAAGAACTTCTTTCACTTTATCGGCAGCTTCTTGTAAAAGAACTACAGAGTGAACTTCCAATCCTGAATCTTCGATTAATTTTTTAGCTTCAATAGCATTTGTTCCTTGCAAACGAACGATGATAGGAACATGCACTTTACCAATGTTTTTGTAAGCATCTACAATACCTTGAGCAACACGATCACAGCGAACGATACCACCAAAGATATTTACCAAGATTGCTTTAACATTAGGATCTTTCAAGATAATACGGAAAGCTTTTTCAACTCTTTCTGCATTAGCAGTTCCACCTACGTCTAAGAAGTTTGCAGGCTCACCACCAGATAATTTGATAATGTCCATAGTAGCCATTGCCAATCCGGCACCGTTTACCATACACCCCACATTACCATCTAATTTCACATAGTTTAAGCCGTGTTCTTTAGCTTCAACCTCAGTTGGATCTTCTTCAGTTACGTCGCGCATTGCAGCGTAATCAGCATGACGATCTAAAGCGTTGGCATCAAGAGTAACTTTAGCATCAACAGCGATGATTTTGTCATCAGAAGTTTTCAAAACTGGATTGATTTCGAACATCGCAGCATCGCAACCGATGTATGCTTTATATAATGAAGAAACGAACTTCGTCATTTCTTTATTTGCTTTTCCTTCTAAGCCTAAGTTGAAAGCAATTTTACGTGCTTGAAAACCTTGTAAACCTAAAGTAGGATCGATTTCTTCTTTGTGAATTAACTCAGGAGTGTTGTGCGCTACATCTTCGATAGCCATACCACCTTCAGTAGAATAGATAATTACGTTTTTACCTTTCTCTCTGTCAAGCAATACACTCATGTAAAACTCTTTAGGTTTGCTATCACCAGGATAGTAAACATCTTGAGCGATTAACACTTTGCTAACCAATTTACCAGTAGCACTAGTTTGCAAAGTAATAAGGTGTCCGCCTAAAATAGCTTTCGCTTTCTCAGGAACTTCCTCTAAGCTTTTCGCCAAAACAACTCCTGAAGAGCCAGTTTCAGTTACTTTACCTTTACCTCTACCACCTGCGTGGATTTGAGCTTTAACAACGAACCAACCTGTACCAGTTTGTTCTTTTAATTTTTTTGCCGCTTCAGTTGCACCTTCTGGTGAATCAGCTACAATACCCTCTTGTACTGCAACTCCAAAGCTTTTTAGAATTGATTTTCCTTGATATTCGTGAATATTCATAGATTATTTTTTGTTGAGGGGCTAATTTACATTTTTTTGGTAATAGTCTGTCCTAAGTTTTATTTATTTTTATCGCATGATTGAAATTAACGAAATCAAAAAATCGTACGGCTCCTTGCAAGTGCTTAAGGGCATAAACTTAAGTATAAACAAAGGAGAAATCGTTTCTATTGTAGGTGCATCGGGTGCTGGAAAAACTACTTTATTGCAAATTATTGGCACCTTAGATAGCGCCGATTCAGGTTCTATGAAGATTAATGATGTAGAAGTAAGTTCCTTGAAAGGCAAGAAACTCGCGAAGTTTAGAAATAAGAACATAGGTTTCGTCTTTCAATTCCATCATTTATTGCCTGAGTTTACCGCTTTAGAAAATGTATGTATTCCTTATTATATCAATGGAGGAAGTAAAAGTGAGGCGGAAACCAAAGCCATGCGACTATTAACAATACTAGGTGTTGGCGAGAGAGCACAGCATAAACCCAACGAATTATCGGGAGGGGAGCAACAACGTGTGGCTGTTGCAAGAGCATTAATTAACGACCCAGCTATTGTTTTAGCAGATGAACCATCGGGAAATTTAGATTCGAATACGGCGAATAATTTGCATCAATTGTTCTTTAAGTTAAGAGAAGAACTCAACCAAACTTTTGTAATTGTAACACACAACGAAGAGTTGGCAGAGATGGCCGATAGGAAGATTGTGATGAGAGACGGTGTGGTAGTTATTTAGGGCAATAGTTTCTTCGTTCCTCAGAATGACAACCAAGGCCTGAAACCCAGGACTTAGAAATTATTTTAACCATTTTTGTCATTCTGAGGAACGAAGAAACTATTGCCCTATACTTCAAAAACAATCTTAATACCTCCCCTGCCTCCAATAATTCGCCACCCATTGATACGCCATAAAGCCTATCAAATACACCAACGACACTTCGTTCTCCATGGTGCCAGAAACATATGTCATTGCCACAGCCAATGCACCTACAATGGCCATTCCTAGCGCATAGTAATTGAGTTTCTTTTCGTTTTCATCGCCAGAGAACAAACCTGACAAAGGTACCATCATCGTGAAACCAAATACTGTTAAGGCTACAGCAGATTCTTGAAAAGTGATTAGAAACAACACTAAGCCAATGGCGAAAACCAACATAGATATACCAACATAATTAGATACCTTGGTTTGTTTTTCGTTAAGCGCGTACCGTCCGTATTTATTAAGTCGCAAAAACAAATTCGATAATGGATCGATCACCCAGGTTAAGAAAGCAAAAAGGGCAATTAAAATGATAATAGGTAAAACATAAGGTTCAACTGCAGGATAAGTTTCGGCTAAATAATTCAACACTCTCGACAACACATAAATACCAATGATTAACCCCCACTGCATATTTCTGCTTTGCTTCGCCATCCAAAAACGATAGTTTAAAAACCAGCGGTAAATGAAATACTTAGCCTTCATGGCTTCAATCATTCCTGCACGTGCATGATCCATTTGCGGGTTCAAACGCAAGGCTTCACGAAAATGAACTAACGCTTTTTCGTGTTCTCTTTTTTCTAACAATCCCCAACCATAATTGGCATGGGTAAAAGCATTATCAGGATCTTCATTCAACGCACCTTCAATGGTGCTAAAAGCATCGTGCTTTTGATTCAACTTTACATGTGCTGCCGATTTTGCATTCAAGCAATGCACATTAGCTGGATCTCTGCGCAAACCTTCATCGGCCTTCTCTAAAGCTTCGGGGTATTTCTTTTGAAACATCTTAATATCACTCCAAACCGCAAAATATTCTGCTTCTGCAGGATTGATAGTAACAGCCAAAGCAATGAAATCTTCTGCCTCTTTATCCTTGTCTTTATTAATTAAAACAATGGCTTTGATGTAAAAGAAAAAACCTTCGTAAGCATTAATTCTAATAGCTTCTTCAATTGCTTTCTGAGCTTCATCGTACTTTTGTGCACGTAAAAAAATTTGAGAAAGCAAAGCGATTCCATGAGCATGTTCAGGATATTCCGATAAGTGTTTTCTAACTTCCTGCTCGGCATCTTGCAAACGCCCTTGGGCTAGCAGTAATTCAGCTCTCTCGTAATAAGGTGTCATTATTTTTTGATATTTAAGTAAGCCAAAATTTCGTCATATAATCCCGATTCATTCGCATATAAAGCATAATTCTTCGCCGAATTGAACCAATCTTTGGTTGATGCTTTATGCACTTTAGTCGCATTCAACAAATCTTTGGTAGTTAGCGGTTGCGGAATTCCGGTTTTAATAGCGTCTTCCAATTTCGATTCAATGGCAATATCAATCATCGCGGTAATATCTGCGCCCGAAAACTCAATGGCCTTCTTCGCAATCTCTTTGTAATCGATATCTTGAACAGGCTTGTCTTTCAATTTAATTTTAAGAATCACTTCTCTGCTTTCTGCATCGGGCGGAGAAACAAAGATGATTCTATCGAATCTTCCGGGGCGCCGAAATGCTGGATCCAAATTCCATGGAGCATTCGTTGCGCCTAACACCAAAATACCGTCGTTGTCTCCATCTACACCATCCAACTCACTTAAAAACTGGTTTATTAAGTGTCGGCCACCCGATTGTTTCATATCAGCACGACTAGCACCCAAAGCATCAATCTCATCAAAGAAAAGCACACAAGGCGTATTTCTGCGGGCGTATTCAAAAATCTGATTGAGGTTCTTTTCACTATTACCAATCCACATATCCAACACATCACTAATGGTAATGTTGATGAACTTAGCTTTCACCTCACCTGCTGTAGCCCTTGCCAAATGGGTTTTTCCGCAGCCCGGAGGTCCGTACAACAATATCCCTCCCCCTATCTTTTTTCCGTAAGCTTTATATATCTCGGGATTCTTAAGCGGTTGAATAATCTTTAAGTCGATTTCCTTCTTCACTCTATCCATTCCGCCTACGTCGCTGAAGTCGATACCCGGATTTTCAACAATTCTATAAGCAACATCTTCATCGAACATGTCTTCATCGTCCTCTTCGTCGCCATTGTAAGTCGCTTGGTTTCTCAATTCGCTATCTAACTCACTGTCGCTGTAGTTGGGCTGAATTTGCAAAACGCGTTTATACGCCTCAATAGCCTCGCTTATTGCCTTGTCTCTTAAGTGCGCTTTAGCACGCAAAACCTGCGCTTCTAAATTGAACTCAAATTGCTTTTCTTCAGCTATGATGATGGTTGCAGAGAAGTTACCTTGCAACAAAAAACACTTTGCTAAAAGAAGTTTAGCTTTTTCGTTGGCGGCATCTTTAGCCAAAACACCATTGAATTCTACTATTGCTTCTGCATATTCCTTTGCTTCAATAAGCATTTCGCCCAAATGCAACTTCAATGGAATGTTATCTGGAGAATGTTTGAGCGCTTCTCTTAGGTTGTTTATTGCTTCTGATGCCATAGATTGAGTTCAATGTTTAATGTTCAATGTTTAATGTTCTAGATTCCATAAAAATTCAAAGTTAGCTAACATTGAACTTTGAACATTAAACTTTGAACTTACTAAATGTTAATTCCCTTTGTTCTTCTAATTTGATGTACTGCGATTTTCAAAATATCGAAAGCAACTTCTGCCATCTTATTTCCTTTGTTGTCTAAAGTTGGATTGATTTCCACCATTTCGAAACAACATACTTTAGGATTTTTAAGTACTTCTTTCACAATTTTCTCTGCCTCATGTGCCCAAAATCCTCCTGGAACCGGAGTTCCCGTTCCAACAGAGATAGATGAATCTAAACAGTCTACATCAAAAGAAACGTAAATAATATCGCAAGCAGATAGATATTCGGTAATCTCTTTTCCCATTTTATCAACGCCTATATTTCGAAAATTATCTACGGTATAGTTCTTTAAGTTATTGATTTCCATCAACTCATCTTCGGCAGGCTCTGTATCGCGCACACCAATATAAACTAGATCGGTAGGCAAAATATCGGCACCTTCACCTCCTAGTTTCTTGAATTTCTCCCAATGTTCAATGGTTTCTTTACTTGGGTCGTGCAACTGATGTTCCTTATGATCTATGCCCAACGATACGCAAAGTGGCATTCCGTGCATGTTTCCCGATGGCGTAGTGTAAGGCGTATGGATATCGGCATGCGCATCAATCCAAATCACTCCGATTCGTTTTCCGGGATTCGCCTTTCTTATTCCAGCAATGGTACCAGCGGCTGGAGAGTGATCTCCAGAGATAACCACAGGGAAGTATTTACCTTCTTTCATCACTTCCGCTACTTCATGCGACAAGCGCGTGCACAATGAAAGTATTTTATCAATTCTTCTAGCGTATCGATAAGGTGTTTCTTCAAACAAAGTATCGTTCTCATCTTGTATTTTTACGTTAGGGTATTGTCCGAAAAAGGGATCTTGCAACGTTTTAGCCACTGTTTTCAAGGCATCTATGCCCATTCCTGCGCCCCATTTGGCTGCTCCAATCTCCGATTTATTTTCTATAATTTTTACCGTCTCCATATTCATTAAATAATTATATTTGTCGCGTTTTTAAAATATAAGTCACTTACATTCTACCATTAACTTTAAAGTAACTTCACTACTATGTTGCAATCATACTACGAACTACAAAAAGAAGTGCTCGAGGAAAACAATCCCGAATTCGAAGTTATAGATAATGAATTACATTTTCATAAAATTCCCTTAATGGATATCATCAAGCAATATGGTACCCCTTTAAGAATAAGTTATCTGCCCAATATCAGCAAACAGATACAGAGAGCGAAAACCTTCTTTAAGGTAGCCATTGCAAAACAAAACTACGAAGGTGGTTATACTTATTGCTATTGCACCAAAAGCTCACACTTTTCATTTGTGATGGAAGAAGCGTTGAAGAATGATATTCATATTGAAACTTCATCGGCTTTCGACTTACATATCATTAAGAATTTGTACACTCAAAAGAAGCTAACCAAAGATACTTTCATCATATCGAACGGCTTTAAACGTCCGGCATACACTCAAGGTATTGTTAAACTTATCAACGAAGGATTCAACATCATCCCTGTATTAGATGATATTTCAGAGCTTAAGGCTTACGAAAAAATTAAAAGAACTTTCAGTGTAGGAATTAGAATTGCGACGGAGGAACAACCTAATTTCGATTTTTATACCTCTCGCCTAGGTATCAATCCCAATAAAATTGTTGAATTCTATAAAGAACGAATTAAAGCCAATAAGAATATCAAGCTAAAGATGTTGCATTTCTTTATCAATACAGGGGTTCAAGACAACGACTACTATTGGAATGAGTTGAGCAAATGCTTGCAGGTGTATGTGCAGTTGAAAAAGGTTTGTCCCACTTTAGATTCATTAAATATTGGTGGTGGTTTCCCTATCAAATCATCATTAAGCTTCGAGTGGGATTACGAATACATGGCTGAAGGAATCGTTGAAACTATCAAAAAAGCATGCGACGAAGAAGATTTACCACATCCAAACCTATTTACCGAATTCGGTAGTTTTACTGTTGGCGAAAGCGGAATCATGCTCTACAGTATTTTGAACCAGAAACAACAGAATGATAGAGAGCTCTGGTACATGATTAATAACTCATTTATGACTACTCTACCCGATGTTTGGGCTATTGACCAGCGCTACCCAATGTTATCGGTAAACCATTGGGATAAGGAATGTCAGCGAGTCTTCTTAGGCGGATTAACCTGCGACAGCGAAGATTTTTACAATGCAGAAAAACACAACAATAAAATATTTTTGCCTAAAATTGGGGTGAAAGACAAACCATTACACCTAGGCTTTTTTTACACTGGTGCTTACCAAGAATCGTTAAGTGGCTATGGCGGCTTAAAGCATTGCTTAATTCCAGCACCAAAGCACATCATCATCACCAAGCCCGATGAAGACGATCAGGAAGATTACGTAACCAAATTGTTTTCAAAAGAGCAAAGTGCTAAGTCGATGATGAAGATATTGGGGTATTAAGCATTAATTACTTTACTTTTTTATTGTAAGCAAATTTATCTTGCTTTATTACTTTACCATCTTTATCGTAAATCTTAAAAACGCCATGTTTTAGGTCGTTTACATATTTACCTGCACTTTGCACTGCGCCGCTAGAATAGTAGTTTATCATTTTACCGTTGAGCTTGCCAAACTTGTAAGTCATTAATTGAGAAGGCGCGCCGTGAGGGTAATAAACAGACCATTTACCCACTTTTAAACTCACCTTTACTTTTTTATTATTGTCGGTAATATGCTCTTCTACTGAATAATCGCCCTCTTCCATCATGCCACCTTTCTCGTGGTATTTTTTCCAGTGACCATTTTCCATATCGTCTTTGTAGGCACCTTCAATTTGTGGATTGCCGTTTTCGAACCATTTTTTATACTCCCCATTTTTCGCTCCATTGGCGTAATTGGCAATATATTCAGGTTTACCATCTTGGTAAAAAGCGTCCCATCGTAAATCGATAGCGCCCATTTTAAAACTTCCTTTTTCATGCACTTGTCCGTTCTCAAACCAAGAAGTCCATAAGCCATCTTCCCTATCGTCTTTAAAATTACCCTCATGTTCTTTCCTTTCATTTTCGAAATAAACAGTCCAAACACCTTGTCTTAAGTCATCTACAAAATTTCCTTTTTTCAACAAGGCACCACTTTGGTAATTGAAAATCCATTCGCCATTTCTTTTGTCGTCTTTAAACATCCCTTGATGCTCTACCACTGTTCCGCCAGCGTAGTAGTATACCCATAATTTATTTCTTTTGCCCTCTTTAAAGAAACCTTCAATTCTTTTGTTGCCGTTGGCGTACCAAACCCAGTTGCTATCTTCAACCCCAAGACGATAAAAACCTTCACCTTCTTTTAAACCATCGAAAGTAAAATCGGACCAAGCACCATTTTCTTTATCGAAACTGTAGTGGGTACTTTCTTTCAATTTACCATTGGTGTAGTAGGTTTTGTAAGAACCATTCAATCTACCCACGTGGTATTCAATCTCTGTCCATTTTGTACCATCTTCATACCAACTAAGAGCCAAACCATCGTAAAAACCGCCTGCGATAGGAATTTCAAGTTTCTTATTGCCATTCTCAAAAAACTCAATAACGGTGCCCTCGCCATCTTTTACCAGTTGTTTGCCTTTAGCATCCCAAAAATTATCAATTTGTTCTTTTTCGTTAAAGAAGCGAGACTCCTTCATTTTTTTTGCATCACGATACCAAAAATGCCACACATCACTTTTTCGTCCGCTGGTAAAAGCGCCCTCCCATTCTTTTTGGCCGCTCTCATAATAAGAAGTAAACTTGCCATTTCTCTCATCATCTTTAAAATTGCCTTGTAATTTTATATTTCCGTTGTTGTAGTAGCTTGTATAAGCACCAGCTCTTTTACCAATAAAGAAAGTCCCTTCATCTTCTTTGTTTCCGTTATCGAAAAACAAAATTAATTTGCCATGAAATCTACCTGCAACATATTCTGCTTCCTGCCGAACCTTTCCGTTTTTGTGCCAGTAAGTCCATTTGCCCTCTTCCACTCCTCTTCGGTAATTTCCTTCCGCTTCTTTTTGTTTGCTGTTTTTATAGTAATTCACAAAGTGCGTTAAGCTATCTTTCAGTTTCATAGAAAATGTAGAATCCTGCGCAAAAGAGCTAACAGCGGGCAATAGAAATAAGGCAACAATGAATTTTTTCATATGGAGATAATTTATGAGTTCTAATTAACTCAATATAATAATGTGAATAGGGAAAGAAGTAACGTTTTTTTTAACAGTGTTTTAAACATTTACTTTGCAGCCACATAAAACAAGTCGAAGCAATCGTCTTTTGCAGCAGCAACAAAATAATCTTCCATTTTGATTTCGGCTACTAAAGAGTTGTTTTGCGACAATAATTTCTTGCGGTTTCTTCTGTTTAAATAGTCGTAAGGAATTTGCAACATCCATCTTGGTAATTTCCATTGCAAATTAAAAACATCGAATCGGGTGATTTTGTGCACCGACTCCTTATTCTTATTATAGTAGGTCATTATTTTTTCGTTACCAAATACGCCATTGCATTCTACCGATGAGAAGTGTTTCGATAACAATGCTTTCAATTGCTCAACAGTATATTCGCGAACATGCCATGGGTTGCGGGTAATCGACATTTTAATATTTGGCGTAGTAACAATATATTTTCCGCCAGGCTTCAACACACGAGCAATTTCTTTCACATATAAATTGTCGTCTTCAATGTGCTCTATCACTTGAAAAGAAACCACAAAATCAATGCTATTATCGGCAATTCCTTCCAGCGGAGGAACATTCATAATGCGTACTTTCACATTGGCAGGAAATTCTTTCTCATGAGCAGGAGACGGATATTTATCTACACCTAAGTACGAAGTAGCTTTACCCGCTAAATATTTAACACCATATCCTTCACCGTAGCCCACCTCCAGCACATTGCCACTCACTATTTTTTCGGCTTCTACATAAGCCAAAACGCTACGTTGAAATACGAAATTATCTGATAAATCTTGTGCTGATACTCTTTCTGCTGTTTGCATGGTATTGTAATTTTAAGGAGGCTAAAGTACAAAAAAAAAGCCCTCGTCAGATGACGGGGCTTTTTGTGATCCCGGCGCGATTCGAACGCGCGACCTACTGCTTAGAAGGCAGTTGCTCTATCCAGCTGAGCTACGGAATCATTATTTTAAAACTCTACTGGTGTGACCTTCCCGATTTATGTGGGGATGCTCTGTCCAGCTGAGCTACGGAATTTGCGAGTGCGAATATATTGAATAATGTTATAGTAACAAAGCCTTAAGATTTCTTTGTTAAATTTTTAAAAAAAAATCGATGAATCATTGACATCTTTAGATAAAGAATATATCTTTGCACCATCAGTTCATTCGAACTGATTAGTTTAGTTAGGTTAGAAAAAGTCGGGCGCCCGCCCGGCTTTTTTGTTTTATATCAAATTTATTTTAGCCGCTTTCTTAATTAATTCGGCAGAGTTTTGAACTCCTAACTTCTTCATCATGTTCACTCTATGCGTTTCTATAGTGCGGGTGCTCACACTTAATTGCTGAGCAATTTCTTTGGTTATTCTTCCTTCTGAAACCAATTTCAATACCTCTAATTCTCTTGGGGTGAGTTCATTTTCTGAAGCATTTTCTATCACCCCCATATTATTAATCATCAATTCGGTGATGTGGCGATTGAAATATTTTCTGCCAGTAAAAACCTCTTTAATAGCTGTTTTTAACTCATTTTCATCAACATTTTTAAGCAAGTAGCCGTGTGCGCCGTTGCGAACACTTTTCACTACATACTGCCCTTCATCATGCATAGTAAGCACAATAAAGCGAGTGCGCGGATAAAGCTGTTTGGCTTGAACAAGAACATCGTGTCCCGATACCCCCGGCATAGACAAATCTACCAAAACTACATCTACATTTTTTTTCTCCAACAATTGCAACAATTCACCTCCATCGGCCACATCACCCACCACCTCAAAGGCATCATCTTTATGCAGAATAGAAACAATACCATTTCTAAACAACTGATGATCGTCGGCTATCACTACTTTAATTGCACTCATAATGGTATTTCTACTTCTATAATTGTTCCTTGTCCTTCCGAAGTTATGAAAATTTCGCCATTGAACAAGGCGGCTCTTTCCTTAATATTTTTCAATCCTTTACCCGAAAAATTGCTTTTGCTTTGTCCGGTTTGAAAGCCTTTACCATTATCCGAAATAAAATAACACACCTTATCTTCAAACTCGGTTAAAGATATTTTAATCTCTGTGGCGGCAGCATGTTTAATAGCATTGTTTAGTGTTTCTTGCGCAATGCGATACAATGCCACATTCAATTCTTTATTAAGTTTACTAGTACTTTTACGCGTGTCATCTAAAAAAACAATAGTGCATTTTGCCGATTTAGAAATGTCTTCCATCATATTTTTGATAGCTGCACCAGCGCCAAAATCTAACAAAACTGGAGGCATTAAGTTGTATGATACGCGGCGCATCTCGGTGATAGTATCGTCGATTAATGTTTTGAGTCGGAGCTTTTCATCCTCCTCAATTTTTAAATCGCCCAGTTGTAATTTAATGGAAGTTAATAGCGGGCCGACTCCATCATGAATATCTTGCGACAAGCGGGTTCTCTCTTCTTCTTGTCCTTGAATCAAAGCCGATTTACTTTGCCAACTCAATTCTTTCAATTGATTTCTCATGGCTTCCATGGCTTTACCCAACTCATCTTCATCCGACAGCAACTGATGCTGCGCCTCAAAATCACCTTGTCCGATTTTATTAGCAAACACAATACTTTTCTCTAAGCCAAGCACCAATTTTTCTATGGCAGCGGCCATTTTACCAATTTCATCATCGCTGGGTGCAGGCAATTTTTTAGGCAAATTACCTTTGGCTAACTCTAAAACAACATTTTCTAATACTTTAATGGGTATTGCAATTCTATTTGAAATAAAAACAGACAACATTATAATTAACAAAAGAAAAACCGCTGCTATAACGAGTAATCTATTTCGCATTATTACCACCGAGTAAATAGCTTCTTCTTCATCTATTTCTGAAAGTAAAATCCATTGCAATCCATCTACTTTTATTTTTCTATAGGCACTTAACACACTAATATTTCTATAATCTTTAATTACGTTTCTACCTTCACTAGTTGCCAATGCTTCGCTAACGCCTTCTGTTTTAACTTCAATAGTTAGTGGATTTTTATTGGGGAAAAATCGAGAATTGGTTCTCATAAAACCATCACCTCCTACAATATATGATTCGCCTGTGGCGCCCATTCCTGTTCTTTCGTGAATAGATTTTTCTATGTAAGTTGGATGCTCTGCATACACTAAAACACTATTTGCAAAAGGAATAAAATAAGCGATAAGTAATGAATCTGAGTGCACAATTTTACTAATATCACAAACAAAAGCTTTATCCCTTTTAAGCAATGAATCAGGGAAAATAGAATTTTGAAGTTGAAAAATATTTAATTCATTGGCCGCATTTCGCAAGCCATTAAAATCTTTCTTTTGCGCGTAATACACCAACCTACTTTTCTTTGTTTGAATAGCCTCTTCCACCGTAGTTTTCTTTAGCATATTCACCGAAGAAAGCTGTTCCAATGTTCTTTCAATCAAGGCTTCTTTAAATTGAAAATAAAAAACAGTAGACACGAAAATCAATACCATTGCACCCAATGAGAGAAAGGCAATGGTTAAGCGGTGAACTATTTTAAATTGTTTGAACATTTATTTTTTGAGCTTATCCTGCTCCTTCTTAAAAGCACGATACAAAGTATAGTTACCTGGATAATTGCTAATATAACCACCTTCATTGAAAACGAAAAGCGATTCTACAATTCTATCTAAGAAATAACGGTCGTGAGAAACAATTAATACACAACCTTTAAAGTTCATTAAGTATTCTTCTAACGTTGATAAAGTAAGCAAATCGAAATCATTGGTAGGCTCATCTAATATTAAGAAGTTGGGCGCTTTCATTAAAATAGTCACCAAATACAAACGCTTCCTTTCTCCCCCACTCAGTTTTTCTACAACAACATGCTGTCTATCAGGAGGGAAGTTGAATTGTGTAAGCATTTGAGTGGCTGTTATGCGCGAACCATCTTTCAATTCAATTACTTCGGCGATGTTTTTTACTTCATCAATCACCTTGTTACCCGGTTTTACGGTGATTCCTTTTTGGGTATAATAGCCAACTGAAACAGTATCACCTAAACTAATTTCACCTGTGAAATCGGAATCTTTCCCTGTTAATAAATTCAATAAAGTGGTTTTACCTGCACCATTATCACCTACAATTCCAATCTTGTCGCCACCTTTAAAGTAGTAGCTAAAATCGTTAATAATTACTCGGTCGCCATAGCTTTTAGACAAGTGATCAACCTCCAGAATTTTCTTGCCCAAACGTTGCATGGCAGTGGTAATATTCACTTCCGACTTCTCTGCTTTTTGTTTGGCTTTTTTCTCAATTTCACCTGCAGCCTCTATCCTGCTCTTCGATTTGGTACCGCGTGCTTTAGGCATTTTACGCAACCATTCCAGCTCTTTTTTAAATAAGTTTTTTGCTTTGTGCACCTGCGTTGCGTCGTTCATTTCACGCTCGGCTTTGGTGGTTAAGAAAAACTCGTAATCACCTTGGTAAGTAAAAATTCCTGTAGGTGTTAATTCTAAAATAGTATTGCAAACGTTGTCTAAGAAATATCTATCGTGGGTAATGAGTAATAGCGCAAAACTACTCTCACTCAAAAAACCTTCTAACCACTCTACCATCGCAAAGTCGAGGTGGTTGGTAGGCTCATCTAACAATAAAATATCTGGTTCTTCTATCAAGCATTTGGCTAAAGCTAATCTGCGTTTCTCTCCACCCGAAAATCTATCAATCGACACATCTAAATTTTTGAAATTCAAGTTGTCTAAAACCTCGGTAATCTTAATCTCTTCTCCCCAAGCATTGTGCGCTTCAATAGCATCGAAAGCAGTTTTAAACTCATCCGATTCCATATCGCCTTCAGCAATCAATGCCTCGTATTTATTTATCATTTGAATACGAGGATTGCTCTCATAAATAAACTCGCGAATGGTCACTCCTGTTTTGTATTCGGGCTCTTGATCGAGCATACCTATCTTTATTCCATCGCGAAAAACAACTTCACCAGTATCTTGTAATTCCTTGCCTGTTAGTATTTTGAACATGGTACTTTTACCAGCGCCATTCACGGCGATTAAGCCCATTTTTTCACCCTTGTTTATTCCAAAAGAAACATCTTGAAACAAGGGTTTGGCGGTGAAAGATTTACTAAGATTGGAGATAGATAATATGTTCATGATGCGGGTATAAATTGAATTGAAAGGCACGAAGGTAAGGATATATCTTAGAGCCGGCGCAAATTATTGCTTGTTCTTCGTTAAATTGGGCTGCCCCGCTTCTACCCATGCACTATACCAAAGGCTCGATACAAACTCAATGGATTTCTTCAATTGTTTTTCTACCATTCCATCTAAAGTTGCGTTGTATTGAGTAATGTAAGCTGCACTAAAATCTTTTTTCTTTTTGCCCGTGTAGATTTCATACATCTTATCTTGTTCGAACTTCTCTCTAAGTTTCTTGTCTTCATCAAGCACTTTATCTTTTAGCGAAAAGCTGTGCTGAAGGACAATCCATGTTGAATCTAAAGGATGATGAATGTAATGAGCGATGCTGTAGTCTAATTTATACGTTTTAGAATAACGCTCGGGAATCAATGTTTCCCACAAACGATGAATTCCTTGTTGATGCGTAAACTGTCCGTCATAATTTTCTGTAACATGCAAAGGCACACAAGCATCGGCGGCATAATGACCTAAATCGGCCGATATTTTTAATATTTTGGCAGTATCTAAATCTTTAAACGCCTTTACCAATCGATAGTAATAATCATTGATAGTCCAGGGTAAAACACCATATTTCCGCAAAGTATCTTCAGTATATTTTGCTACGGCATTTTTCCAATAATGAGGAACACTATCGAAGGGGTGCAATCCATAATGATCGATATCGATGTAATGTTGCGCACCTTCCTTTTCAACAGAATGTTTGCGCAAATCGGGGTCGACAGCATGTTTAGAAAGATAAGCTTCGTGGTCTTTATAAAACTGAATCATGCCAGGAGGCAAAGCATAAACCGCCTTTTGATTGATGAGTTTGTGACAGTAAAAACCCCAAGAAAAACTAGCTAAAGGCAAAAGTAAAAAGGCAAAAGCCAAAAACGAACTACATATTAGCTTTCTAACTTTGAACATTGAACATTAAACTTTTAACAATTATTTATTTCACTCCACTTGCTAAAAAGGGAATAGAAACTACTTTAGCTTTTAAATTCTTTTCGCGAACCTGCACAAAAATCTCACTGTTCAACGAAGAAAAATCTGCAGTAACATAGCCCATTCCAATAGATTTTTTTAAGGTTGGCGACATCGTACCTGAAGTAACAATACCTATTTCATTTCCTGCAGCATCAACAATTTTATAGTCGTGACGCGGAACACCTTTGTCGATTAATTCAAAACCGATTAGTTTTTTAGCCACACCTTGCTCCTTTTGTGCTTTTAAAGCTTCGCTGTTGGTGAAAGGTTTAGAAAACTTGGTAATC
>CAMDPJ010000005.1 GCA_945903925.1 Chryseobacterium gleum | reverse complement strand
GAGAGGGAGGTGGGAGAAGCACTGGGTACTAATTTTTACCTGCTCCCTCTCCTTTGGAGAGGGTTGGGGTGAGGCCAATTAAATTAAAATATCAAGTATGAAATTCATCTTCTCACTTTCCATATCTCTTTTGATGCTAGGCTGCTTATCAGCCCAAGCGCCAAAACAAAAATATACCGTCACCTCTAAAAAGGCGATTGAGTATTTTGAGGCCGGACAAAACGCCATGATGATTGATAGCTTGAACGAGGCGCTGGCTATGGCCAATAAAGCAATCGATAAAGAACCACTATTTGCCGAGGCTTATTTGCTAAAAAGTTATGTTTATGCCGATAAGAAGGATTATCAAACTGCTATCGATAACATAGAAAAGGCTATTTCTATCAATCCCGATTTCTTTCCGGCGATGTATCTCGATTTGGGCGGACTCTATTTCGAACTGCATCAATTCGATAAGGCAAAAGAGATTTTAACCAAGTACATTCAAAGATATAAACCAGGCGAAAAACTAAAACCAAAAGCCGAACGCATCATTGCCAATTGCGATTTTTCTAAATGGGCAATGGCGAGGCCTTTGGATATTAAACCAGAGAATGCCGGACCAGAAATTAACTCTGTAAATAAAGATTACAATCCGGTAATTACTGTTGATGGTGAGTTGTTTGTGGTTACGAGAACCATTCCCGATAAGCAAGCCAGAATGGGCGCTCAAGAAGATTTTTATGTATCAACATGGGAAGGCAATCGTTGGGCAACTGCGCTCAATGTGGGCTCACCAATCAATTCTCATTTAAATGAAGGTGCACCTACCTTTTCTGCCGACGGCAAGATTATGATTTTTGTAATCATTGGTGATGAAGGCAATTACGGTCCGGGCAAAACCGGCTTAGGCAGCGGCGATTTATTCTACTGTCAGAAAATAAACGGAAAATGGTCGGCACCTAAAAATGTAGGTGCAGTGGTAAATTCAAGAAACAACGATACGCAGCCTTCTCTGTCTGCCGATGGTAAAACCTTGTATTTTTCTTCTAATCGATCAGGTGGATTTGGTACCTCCGATTTGTATGTAACGCATTTCACGCCCACAGGGTGGACAGCTCCAGAGAACATGGGTCCCAAAATAAATACTTCTGAGATTGAAGACGGCGTTTTTATTCACCCTAATAATCAAGTGTTGTATTTCTCTTCTGCAGGATTACCTGGTTTAGGACAGCGTGATATTTATGTGTGTAAACGCCAGTACGATGGCAGTTGGGGTGCTCCAGAAAATTTGGGCTATCCTATTAATACCAGTGAATCAGAAAGAAGTTTGTTCATCGATGCTAAAGGAGATTTTGCTTATTTCTCTTCTGATAGATCAGGTGGAGTGGGCGATTTAGATATTTATAAGTTTAAGATTCCTACGGCGTTAAAACCCGAAGCGGTGACTTATATGAAAGGAGTGGTGTACGATGCTGCAACGAAACTACCTTTGAGTGCGCAGTTTGAACTAATTGATTTACAAACAGGAAAACAAGTGTATTCATCATCATCTGATGCAAAAGATGGTTCATTCTTAGTGTGTTTACCTACTGGAAAAAACTATGCGTTAAATGTGCAAGGCGACAATGGCTATTTGTTTTACACAGAGAATTTTGAGCTTACCAATCCTAAAAACGGAGAAGAGGCGTTTCGTAAAGATGTTCCTTTAAGTAAGATGGCGAAAGATGCAACGGTGGTGCTGAACAATGTTTTCTTTGATACAGATTCTTATGATCTTAAACCCGAATCAAAAATTGAATTGGATAAGTTAGTGAATTTCTTGAATGACAATGCCACCTTAAAAATTGAGTTGGGCGGACACACCGATAATCAAGGCAACAAAGACCATAATTTAGTGTTGTCGAAAAACAGGGCCAATGCAGTTAAAAAGTATTTGGTGTCGCAAGGTATATCTGCCGAAAGATTAACCACGAATGGTTATGCAGATGCGAAATCGATAGACACAAACGATACAGAAAAGGGTAGAGCAAGAAATAGAAGAATGGAGTTTAAGGTGTTGTAGGTCTTTCTGGCGCGCGTCTCCAGACGCGTGACTCCTTACTCCAGCAATTGTATTGCTTCTTAATTTAATTGAAAAAAGACAATGAAATTGTCGGAGTAAACAAGTCACTCGACAGAGTCGAGCGCCAGGGGAGGTAGGAGTGGTTAAGCAAAATCCTCTTTTCGCAAATCGCTAAACTTCCTTTTTCCTTTTAAGAAATACTGTTTCACTATACTTCTTTTGTAGATTCTAGGCAAGTCTTTGTTTTTGATGGTACGTTGAATATGACGTCTTTTCTTTAGTGTTTTGGGTAAAGTAATATAAAATCGAACGTGTGCACGAAACACAGCATAAGCATGAGTGAAGTCTCTATCGAAAACAAATTTCAATGCGGCAACTCCATCTAAAACCATTTTAATTAAAATGTTGGGAAACAAGTTTTTGGTGGGCAGGTTTTTTACTAGCATCACCAAGTTGTTTTTAAAGTTGAGGTAAGGCTTCATTGGGTTGTTGGTTGGTAAAGTGCCACCGCCAATGTGGTAGATTTTAGAATGAGGAGTATACATTATTTTGTAGCCCAAATTCTTAATTCTCCAGCACAAATCAATCTCTTCTTGATGCGCAAAAAAATCTTCATCTAGTCCGCCAGCTTCCCAATACACTTCGCTTCTCACCATCATACACGCGCCTGTTGCCCAAAAGATTTCGTCGATTTCATCGTATTGTCCGTGATCCTCTTCTACATCTTGAAACAATCTTCCTTTGCAAAAAGGAAAGCCCATGTAATCGATAAATCCACCTGCAGCGCCAGCATATTCAAACTTTGTTTTGTGATCGTACCACAAAATTTTTGGTTGAGAAACACCATATTCTTTATTGCTTTCCATGAGTTCATACAAAGGTTCAATCCAATTTGGCGTTACCTCAATATCTGAATTTAATAGAAGGTAATAGGGAGTTTTAATTTGTTGTAGGGCTAAATTATAACCTCTGGCGAAACCTTCGTTACCCGGATTGATGATGATTTCAATTTCAGGATAATTGGCTTTCATAAAAGCCACAGAATCATCTGAGGATTGATTGTCGGCAATTACAATATTCGCATAAGAGGGAAGGTTATTTTTCAATACAGGAAGAAAACGCTCCAGGTATTTCTTGCCATTCCAGTTAAGAATAACAACAGCAACTTTTATTTCTTGGACTTCCAACATGGGTTTGTAAATATAGATAAGATTGGCAGAACGAGAAAGGGTTGCCTTAAATTCGCATTTACAAAAAAAAGCCCCCCATCAGCTGAAGGGAGGATTTTTTTAAACTTTCATTTAATTATTTTTCGTAGATAATTTCAGCCCATCCTGTTTTTTCGCCTTCTGTATTAGCGGTGTCGGTCCATTTAACGATCCAGTAGTAAACTCCCGGAGAAACCAAGTTTCCGTTGAATTTACCATCCCATTCAGGAATGACCAAATTGTCGTTTTTGTACATTAAGATACCCCAACGGTCGTACACTTCGAAATGCACCTTTTTAAGTTTATTGATGCTTTCATTGGTTACAAAGAAAGGGTAGAAATGGTCGTTTTTACCATCACCGTTTGGTGTGAAAACGTTAGGGAAATCCCATTTTAATTCGGTGCATTTTTCGGTAAGAACTATGTCGGCCGTATCTAAACAACCGCCGGCATTGCTTACAATTACATTTACGGTGCCAGCAGAGCTTGCAATGTAAAAGGAATCGGCACTTAGCAAGCCATTCCATTTAATCGTAGTAAATGTATCGGGAACAGATACTGTAAGTTTTTCACCTTCAGCAAAACATTTGTAAGTATCTGCAGGAAGAGAAACCGATGGTGATAGGGAGATAACGAAGGTCGCATTGTCGGTACCAATGCAGTTTCTAGCATCTGTAACTTCAACAGTGTAAGTACCACCAGTATTGAAAACTTTGGATGCGCTGCCCACTGCGTTATCCCACTCGTAAGCCAATGGAGCAGTTTGCACACCAGTAACTGTAGCGGTTAATGTTGCTGAAGCGCCTGTGCAAGAATTAGGAGGATTGTTTAAAGATACATCTAAAGGAGCACCAGTATTGATGGTGATGCGAAGGGTATCTTGACAAGTACCATTAGAAATAATCGCCCAGTGCTTACCTGTTGAAGAAATGTTATCAGAAGTACCAGTAGTTAGATCATCCCACAACACGGCATTTGCGTTGGTAAATTGAATAGTGCCGCCCACACAAACAGAGGTGTCAATTGGCGTAACAGTAGGTAAAGCATTTTGAATAACTGCGATAGTGTCTTTAGAGATACAAGAGTTCCCTTGGTTTGTAGTAGTAAGGTAGAAATTACCAGCAGTATTTACTGTTTTGGTAGCTGTGATATCTCCGCCTGGTGTCCATAAATAATCGTAAGCACCAATAGGTCCCGAAATTTGAACTGATTTACCAGCACAAAAGTCAAAAGTCTTATCGGGAGCATTTGAAGGTGGAGTTTTAACTGTAACGGTTTCGTTAGTAGTATCTTTACATCCAGCAACATCGTTATTTATGGTAAATACAACTTTGTAGTCGCCCGGATTGGTGATTAAATTGGTTGTGAAAGTAGAAGCTACAATAGTTGCATTTGCTTTGCCTGCCGCAGGTGGAGGAGTAGTGCCAATAGTCCATGTTCCAACACCATTGGTGACAAGAGTGTTAAGATTGATTGCGTCGCCAGGGCAGATAGAAGATGGTAAAGGAATAGTACCTATTCGATTGCAACAAGATTTTACTTTTACGGTCACCGAATCGGGATTTACGCAAGCTCCCATTGTAAAATATACCTTAACCAGAGTAGAATCTGATGAGTTAAACTGAGGATTAAATAAACCATTTGCATTCACAAACCCAGAAGGTGATGAAGTCCAGTTTCCTCCTATGGAAGGAGTGGCATATAAATAAAATGCAGATGTTGTATCGCAAATACTTATGCTTGAAGGCGGAGCAATAGTTGCAGTAACGGTTGTATTACCAATAAAACCAGGAGAAAAATATGTTTGAGGCAAGCCCATTCCATTTACTAAAGATGTTGTGAAATAATTTGGATTAAACCCAGCAGAATTCATATCACTAGCGTTTGGGTTGGTGATTGCAGCAATTTCTTTATTTGCAAATGAAGAAGGATTTGCGCAGGCGTATATTTTGCCATCGCGGCCGGTTACCAATTCACCTAAAAAAATTGGAGAATTTAGAGATGTTATTTCCTTTTTAACAACGTTGTATTGTTTGATTTTTGCTGTGTTAAATTGTTTAGCGTAGTAGAGCTTTAGCCCGTCGGGCGACCATTCTAAGCCGTAAAACATTTCGTTTTCAATTTTATTAGGACTACTTACTGTACCTGTTTGTTTGTTGAAATCGAATATAGTTACGCCTTGGTCACAAGTCATGGCAAGCATACTTCTAGTGTTGCTAAATGCGAATGCTCCTCTTGCTTCGTCATTTCTGCCAATTGTAATACCGGCTGATGATATTACTGGAGTAGTATTCAAACCAGCAGGTGTAAGGAGGTAAGCGTAAAAATTATTGTTATTGTTGGCGCTGTGCGCAATAATCCATGTTGAATCACAAGAAACAGGAATTGCAACAAGAGCTTCCATGGGAGGATTAGATGTACCATCCATTAAAAGAACATTTTTGTTGCTTCCCACAGGGAAAGCAATATCACCAAAACCGCCGTCTAATGACATATCAACCACGTGATAAAGCAATCCGTTATTGTATCCATTATCTCTTAGTCGAATAGCATCCCCCACGCTAAATATATAGTATTTATTAGGGTTTCCTGGGTCGTTTACAGCTAAAACACCTTGGCAAGCGCTTCCTGTAGTACTTCCAAAACTTTCATTACTTCCCAGTAAGCCCGATCCATTAGGCATAGTAAGGTGCTTTTTATTGGTTAGTTCTATACCGTCAGTATAAAAAAGTAGTTTTCCGCTACCATTAGAAACAACAGTTATTGCTTCAAAGAATTCTCTGTTGGCAACTTTACTACTGTCGGTTATAGTTCCTGAATTGTTGTAAATTCCTGCAGAAGAAAATGGCCAAGGAGTATCGTGTCCGCCAAAAAACCATAATTCATCTTGTGCATTCATGTTCGCAGATAAGCAAACCAGCGCAAAGGACAAATACTTGAGTAAATATTTTTTCATATAAAATAATGAGCACCCATTGTAATAACTTAGGGCAAGATAGAAAAAAAAAGAGAAAATATAAAAGAAGAAAATAGCTCGTGTATTAGTAACGGATAAGTTTTGTTTTTTTGCTTTTGCTTGCTGCTGTAATCTCAATAAAGTAGAGGCCGCTAGCAATATTCTCGTTACTATAATTAAAGTTTTGTTGGTTGGTGAAAACAATGTCGTCTACAAGTTTTCCATTGGCGTCGTATAGTTTAATGTTACCCGAACCTAATGCGGGAAGTTGAATTTGCAACTCATTTCCTTTAGCAAATTCTCCGCTTTTAGCAATAGTAATCTCGGTTATGGTAGTTGTTGTAGAGGTGTCATCGGACGGAAAAAACCCTCTATCTTGCAATCTTTTGTAAATGATGCTGTGGTATTTACCATTGAATAAAGCAGTATCGGCATCAATGAGGTTTATAGCAGCGTCGATCATTGACATGTTTGCGCTTTGCGCATAAAGAGCTTGAAAAACCAAGCTATCTGTTATTACTCTGCCTAAATCGCTATTGATTTGCATAAGGGTAGAAGACCACATTTCGCCATCTTTCCAGAAATTTCCCTTATAATCTTCGCGATAATGCTTGGTGGTAGCAGCAGAGCGACCTTGCCAAGTACCGTTGTTCCCATCCCAATTGAAAACCTTAGTCCAGTTGTAAGTACTAATGCTTTTCGAATAAGAGACAGCCAAATAATCACCAAAACCTTCATCTATGGCTTTTCTTTCCTGACCATCATTGCTTGAAGGAGAACCGTTTGCTGAAACAAAGTGTCCGAATTCATGCAACACCACATCTGCATCTTCTGCATCGTCAATGCCACCTTCAGCAAAGATGATTGCATTAGGAATCGTTGATTCATCAAACGAAGAGTTTTCCTTTCCCGACCAGCCGTGCGGGTCTATATAAAGTGTTTTATTAACCAAAGAACTAAACCCTAAATCAAGTATATAATTTCTTTCCTTGCTCAAATGATAGAATGCATTAATGTCTTCAAATCCGCTTTGCGAGCGATTGTAAGAAAAAGTGTCTTTTTCGGCGATTACAACAGCAATGTTTGGCGCATCAAGGTCCTTTAAGAAATAGTAATCGTTCTCTAAATAAAAAGTGTCGTTTTCAAATTTAAGGTCTACGCTTTTCCATTGTAATTCGGCGTTTAAAGAGGAGTTGGTAGCGTCGCTGTTGTCGTAATAAGGTGCGCCATAACTTGTTTGTGCTGTCGTGAGGGGGTCGGGATTGAAAACGCTTACTATCGCCGTAGTATCCTTTTTGCCAGCATATGAATATTGGTCATGATAGTACAAAAGTTCACCCTTCAAATTCTTTATAATTTCAAAATGATCTTCTTTGCTTTTAATAGCTGGAATTAATTTTTGTTCCTCGGGGAAAAGACAGTTGGCAGTTGAAGTAGGATATGAGATGTTTTCCTCAGAAAAGGTAAGAGCTGCAACGTCAACTACTTTCTTGTTTTGTAGAATATTCACTTTTACCATTGAGCGATAAACAGGAATATTGCCTATTTTTTGGGTGAAGCAATAGTGTTTTCCTGCCGGACTTTCTTTGGTGTAGAGTAATTCGAGATTGCTGTTAGCGCCTTTTAAATCATTGATATTCTCTTCTAGAAACGTGGAGATTGATCTGCTGTTTTCGGGAAAAGTAGTTTTAGAGAAAGTGTAATGTTTGGCCAAAACAGTATCGATATAAAAAACAGATTCGCTGCCTTCGCCCGTTTTTTGGGCCGAAAGAGAAAGACTAATCAATATAAAAAAAATGATTCTGTACATTTTGTTTCTATGACGCAACGTTTCTGTTTAGATGTTTATTAAATAATTATTAAAGCAATAGAAAGTAAAGCTAAAAGAATTCCAATATAATTGATTCGGTTAAGCTTTTCTTTAAAGATAAAATAACCCACTAAGGCATTTACCACGATGATTCCTAAGTTGGCCATTGGGAAAAGTTTCGAGCTGCTGTCCCAACCTGCTTTTTCACTTTCCTCTAAGGCCGATAGGAAAAAGAAAATAGAGAAGAAGTTAGGAATGCCAAGCAAAATGCCGCCAATGATATCACGAAGTTTGGGTGTAGATTTTTCTTTAATCGACATGATTATCATATAAATTAAACCCAGCACAGCTGCTATCCCAAAGGTACTTCCAGTAAACAACAAGTTTTCTCCTTCTTTAATGTATTGTGTTTCACCAATATGTAAAATGATATCTATGGCTAAGCCCGCAAAAAACAAAAGGATAGGTAGTTTCAATTTTGTGCTTTCTAATTTGGTGCTGCCCAAGCCCGAGCTTAAAATTACGGCAAATATTGCCATCACAACGCCAATATTTTGCAAAATAGAATAGTGTTCGCCCAAAAAGAAAATTCCAAATAGAATAGGACCTACGAACGACATTTTGTTAGCAACACTGCTGATAGCCACGCCAGCTTCTTGTGACGAGCGCGCCATGATGTTGAAAGATACGATGAAGATGAGTCCGAGCAACAATGCCAACCATCTCCATTCAGCCACTACCAAAGCCGAAACCACATTGCCGTTGCTCATCATGTGCGCCAATAAAAATGCAGTGATGTAATTGAAAACAATAGCTTTAAAAGAATCTACACGATATTTCTCAAACAACTTAAAAGCAGTGAAAAGAAAAGAAGAGCAAAATATGCCAGTAATGAGGTAAAAGTACATGAGGGCAAGTTAAAAGTAAAAAGGCAGAAGCCAAAAAACCAAATAAAAAAGAAAAGCCTCCGTCAATCAACGGAGGCTTTTTTATTACAAACCTATAAGCCGGGTTCTGTCTAGCCTTATCATTTATCTAAACGTTCTACCCGCCAGGTTAGAGCGAGCAGCTCCCTGGCCTATTTGAACTTTCATCCCAAGTGGTTTTTACAAAGTGCAAATTACTCTGCACAGTCGTGAGCTCTTACCTCGCGTTTTCACCCTTATCAGTCCGTCAACTGACGGACTGACGGTTATTTTCTGTTACACTTTCCGTCAAAGAACTTTTGCAAGTACTAAGCCCTCATTTTCATAAGGCATGGTGCTCTGTGATGCCCGGACTTTCCTCATCCGTCGAATGACGGACGCGATAAAGCAGTTTGTAATGGGGTAAAGGTAAGGGATTTATTTGTAGTATTCTTCCATCAACTTCTCCATCTCTTCGCGCGTAAGGTTTGGAAAGATGGCGCCGCCTTTGGCTAAAGATACTTTGCCCGTTTCTTCTGAAACTGAAATAGCTACACAGTCGGATGATTCGGTAACACCAATAGCAGCGCGGTGCCGCATACCATAATCGGCTGGTAAATCTTCTTGCTCGGTAACTGGCAATACACAGCGGGCGGCTTTAATCTTGTTGCCTTCAATGATTACTGCGCCATCGTGCAGCGGACTATTCTTAAAAAAAATATTTTCTATTAGTCGGGCGCTTAAGGCAGCATCTATTTTGTCGCCAGTGCTTTCGTAAAAGCTAAGATCGCTTTGGTTGGCTAGTACAATTAAGGCTCCGGTTTTGTTCTGCGCCAAATGATAAGCAGCTTGTATTACAGGGTGAATCTCTTTCGTTTCGCTACCTGCGCCACGCATCAATTTATTAAAGAAATTGGTTCTTCCCGAGAAGCTTTTGGTGCCCAAGAAAACCAAGATTTTACGAATCTCTTGCTGAAACACAATCACGATAACAATGGCGCCGGCCTCAATGAATTGTCCGATAATCTTACTTAACAACTTCATCTCCAAGAAGCCCAACAACTTCCACAAGAAATAAATGGCAATGAGTCCGATAAAAATGTTAATCGCCACCGTACCCTTCACAATCTTGTACAACTGATAAAACAAAATAGCCACCAACAGAATATCTACGATATCCGCCCAGCGCAAGTCAAGAAACAATAACGTTGGTGTCATGTCATTTTTGTTTTCGAAAGGGAAAGTAAAAAGTTAAAAGGATACTGCCAAACACAAAAAGAATTATCTTAGCTACCATGAGGGTTAAGCTGCTTTTATTTTTTGTTTTTATAGTGGGAAATACTTCGTTTGCCCAATATTTTCTAATCGGACAGAATTCTAGTTCCACCCAATGGAAGCAAATCAATACCGAACATTTTCAAATTATTTATCCGCAAGATTTTGAGGAGAAGGCCCAGTACACCGCCAGTTTACTCACTTTGGTGTACGATAAAGCAACAGTTTCATTAAAAACGCAGCCAAAAAAAATATCTGTTATTTTACAAAACGACATGGTGGAAGCGAACGGTTTTGTGACCTTAGCTCCTCGTCGTGCCGAATTTTTTACCACCCCTCCGCAAGACGATGAAGGTTTAGAATGGTTGAATTTATTGGTTGTTCATGAATTCCGACACGTAGTTCAAATCTCTAAATTCAATCAGGGTTTAACCAAATTGATGTATTTTCTTTTTGGGGAACAAGGTGTAGGTTTGGTGCTGGGAGCTACCACACCCTTGTGGTTTTTAGAAGGAGATGCCGTTGGGTTTGAAACTTTCGCTACTGGTTATGGAAGAGGAAGATTGCCTTCTTTCGTTATGCCATCGCAAGCCATGCTGCTGCAGTTGGGAAGTTTTAATTACGATAAAGCGTCGTTGGGTTCCTTCAAAACTTTTGTTCCCGATAGATATGCTTTTGGTTATCATCTTACTTCTTATGTTAAGGAAAAATACGGCATAAACACCTGGGATTCGGTGCTGAATAGAGTGGCTTCTTTTCCAGTACGGCCTTTTCCATTTTCGAGCTCATTAAAGAAATATACGGGTAAAGGAACTTCTAAAATGTATGAAGAATTAGTGCAATATCAGCGTGAAACATGGAGCCGTTCTGTTGCTATAAATCAAGCTTTGTTTACCTCTTTTGAGGTGATGAATGATACGACGCATGCAGCTTTTACCAGTTATGCTTTTCCGGTGGAAACATCATTGGGTTTATTGGCTGTTAAAAGCGGAATGGCTGATGTGGCGCAAATAGTTTTATTGAAAGAGGGCAAAGAAAAAACCTTGTTAAAGATGGGGAGTCATGATAGGGCATCGTTCGCAGCCAATAAAAATTACGCTGTTTGGGTAGAGTCATTTCCCGATATTCGTTGGGAATACCGCAGTTTTTCTGATATTGTTTTGTATGATGTTGCGCAAGATAAAAGAGTTCGTTTTACCTCTAAACAAAGATTGTTCGCGCCTTGTATTTCTGCCGACAATAAAATAGTAGCAGTAGGGGTAGACAAAAGAAATATTCCATCGCTGCAATTGTTTTCTTTGGATTCGAGCAGTGCTTATTTGAAGAAAGAATTTAAAGAAATGGACATGATTTATTATCCGGTTTTTGGCGATAGCAATAGCATTTATTTTGTGGCCAAAAAAGAGGGCTATCAAAATATTTACAAATGGAATTATGCTACAGATGTAATTCAGCCATTGGTGGTGGAAGTTCCTTTTGTGCTATCGCATCTAAGTTATAGCCAGCAACATTTGCTTTTTCATTCCACACAAAGTGGGGTAGATAATATCTTCGAGTTAGATATCAATAGCAATGAAATTCATCAATTAACAGTATCGAAGTTTGGCGCTTTCAATCCTTCTTTTTCTGCCGATGGTAAATTGTTGTACAACGAATACACAGCAACTGGTATGAATTTAGCAAAAACAGATTTTAATCCTGCTGCGGTAAATGTTAAACCAGCATTTGTTAGCAGGGTGATGATGTATTCTAACGTTTTACAAGATGAGCAAAAAGTGTTTTTAAACAAGAACAATAGGGAGCAATATGCTTCAGAAAAGTATTACAACCATTTACATCTTTTTAATTTACACAGCTGGGCACCCTTGTCTATAAACGCAGAATCGAGAGAAGCCAACATGGGCGTATCGTTGATGTCGCAAAATAAATTGAGTAACACCATCAGCTCTTACAATTATACCATCAATCCTCAGCAAGAAAGAACAGCGCATGAGCTTAAAATAGATTACAATTTTTGGTTTCCTAAATTCACCTTGTCGGCTGCCGATATTGTGATAGAAAATATTAGTGTAGAAAACGATACAAGCTATACCTATGAGCGCTTAAATCAGAAGGTTTTAGGGGTAGGGACTTCGGTAGATTTAAATTTAACACGTGGCTATTTGCAACGTTATTTAGGCATGGGTACACGATATTCCTTTAATGAAATAACAAGAACCGATGATTTGCGCGCATCATTAAATGCCATTGATTACAATGTATATTATTACTGCGGTGCACGAAGATCAAAAAGAGATTTACAAGCGCCTTGGGCTATGACCTGGAATGCCTTTTACCACCAAAGTGTTTTTATTGATGAATATTACAGCAATTCGGTTTATGCATCTTTAAAGTTAAATACTCCTGGTTTACTAAAGCACAATGCTTTGCAAATTAAGGCCGAATGGCAGCAATCCAATGCATCGGGCTTTCAGGTTTCTAATGCTGTTGATTTGCCTCGCGGATTTACTAGAGTGTATTACAATACTATTTCATCTTTAAAAGCCGATTATACTTTTCCATTGCTTTACCCCGATATTAGATTGGGGGCCTTGTTGTATTTGCAGAGAATTAGAATGGGATTTCATTGCGATTATGCGCAGTTAATGGATACTGAGAATAAATTTCAAGTGATGCAATCGCAAGGTGTAGAGTTGCGTGGAGATATTAATTTACTTCGTTATTCTTACTTAATGGATATTGGCTGCAGAGTGTCAGGATATCAAGATAATGGAGTGTTTTATTTGTATCCTCAATTGTTGTTTAATGTTGGGTTTAATTGATCTTCTTTACATCATGTAATCACCCAGTTCGTCATTGCGAGGTACCCCGAAGCAACCTCATTGTGTTTTAATTAGTGTTTTCATGATAAGTTTGCTTCGGGGTACCTCGCAATGACGAACTGAGTGTTTGGAAGCCATACATTGCAATATCTCACTTTAAATTGCCCAACTCCACAAAATTTTCTATCTATGCTTTCCGCATAAATGAAGACCAGGGTTACGAAAATATTTAACATTGAATTTCCACTGATTCAAGCCGGTATGGTTTGGTGCAGTGGTTGGCGTTTGGCATCTGCCGTTAGCAATGCTGGCGGATTGGGAATTATTGGCGCTGGGTCGATGTATCCTGAGGTGTTGAAAGAACATATTCAAAAGTGTAAAAACGCCACATCAAAACCTTTCGCTGTGAATGTTCCTTTGTTGTATCCCGACATAGAAAAGTTAATGCAAATCATAGTGGAGGAGGGAGTGAAAATTGTTTTCACAAGCGCAGGTAATCCAAAAACATGGACGCCCTTTTTAAAAGAAAAAGGCATTACGGTGGTTCACGTAGTGTCGAGTGCGAAGTTTGCGAAAAAGGCTGAGGATGCTGGAGCAGATGCAGTAGTTGCTGAAGGTTTTGAGGCTGGCGGACACAACGGGCGTGAAGAAACAACAACTATGGTTTTAATTCCTCAAGTAGTTGATGCAGTTAAAATTCCGGTGATTGCTGCTGGCGGCATTGCAAGCGGTAAAGCGATGTTGGCTGCTTTTGCTTTAGGTGCCGAGGGGGTTCAAATAGGAAGCAGATTTGTGGCTTCTCTTGAATCATCTGCGCACGAAAATTTTAAAAATAAAGTAATTCATACCCAAGAAGGAGAAACTTTACTTACCCTAAAGGAACTCACTCCGGTAAGATTGATTAAAAATAAATTCTTTCAAAGTGTTGAAGAAGCTAAGCTTAAAGGGGCCAATGCAGATGAGTTGAAAGCGCTGTTGGGTAAAGGAAGAGCGAAGAAAGGAATGTTTGAAGGGGATATGGAGGAGGGGGAGTTGGAGATCGGACAAGTAGCGTCATCCATCAAAGAGATTAAATCGGCAGGGGAAATAGTAAGGGAAATAATGACAGAATTTGATGACAGAAAAAAAACGTTCAATGTTTAATGTTCAATGTTCGCTGTATTTAATATTCAGCACTTGAACTGAGCTAACATTGAACATTAAACATTGAACATTGAACAAATAAAAATGATTAATTACAAAGAGAAAACATTGGCCAACGGCTTAAAAGTAATTGCGCATCGTGATACTTCTACACCTATGGCGGCTTTAAATATATTGTACAAAGTGGGGGCGAAAGATGAAGATCCTTCGATAACTGGTTTTGCGCATCTTTTCGAACATTTGATGTTTGGTGGTACACCGGCGGTTCCCGATTTTGATGTTTATGTGCAAAACATGGGTGGTGATAGCAATGCCTTTACCACCAACGATTACACCAACTATTATTTGTCTTTTCCGAAAGATAATTTAGAGATGGCTTTTTGGCTAGAAGCCGATAGAATGCGTGGCTTGGCTTTCACACAAAAGAGTTTAGATGTTCAAAAAAATGTGGTGATTGAAGAGTTTAAACAACGTTATTTAAATCAGCCTTATGGCGATTCGTGGTTAAAACTTCGCCCGGTTGCCTATAAAGTGCACCCTTACAAATGGGCTACAATAGGCGAAAAAATTGAGCATATCGAAAAAGCAGAATTGCAAGATGTAAAAGATTTTTTCTACCGTTATTATTTGCCTAACAATGCTTCTTTGGTTTTTGCTGGAGATGTAGAGGAAGAGAAAATTTTTGCTTTGGCAGAGAAATATTTTGGAGGAATTCCATCAGGAGAAATCAAACGCCAGAAGTACAGTCCTGAGCCAAAACAGAGTGAGTATAGAGAAGTGAGTTCCGAGTTGAAAGTCCCTGTTAAATCATTCTATCAAGTGTACCACATGGCGCAAAGAAATCACGATGATTTCTACGCCATCGATTTATTGTCGGATATTCTAGCGCGAGGGGCTTCTTCACGCCTGCATCAAAAATTGGTGAAAGAGAATCCGCTTTTCGCTGAAATAAGTACCTATGTTTTAGGTAGTAACGACCCCGGATTATTTGTGGTGCACGCCATGCTTTCTGATGATGTAGAAATGGATGTGGCTAAGGCTGCTTTGCAAACAGAATTAGATGCTTTGTTGGCCAACGGTGTTACAGAAAATGAATTGAAAAAGGTGGTAAACAAATCGGAAACGAGCATGGTTTACCAAGAAATGAATGTGTTGAACAAAGCACAGAATTTGGCTTTTTTCGATTTGTTGGAAGATGCCAAATTGATGAATCAACAGCAAGATAAATACAGTTCGGTTAAACCTAACGATGTGATGCGTTTGGCCAAAGAATTAATAAGAAAAGAAAATTGCACCTGTTTAAATTACACGAATGTCTGAAACTTCTACACTTCCAATACCTGCAGTAAGCAATACTTTTGAGATAAAAATTCAAGAAGCCGAAAAGGTAAATTTAAACAATGGTATTCCCGTGTACTGCATCAATGCCGGCACGCAAGACATAGTGCGTTTAGAAATTTATTTCGATGCAGGTATCATTCGTCAGAGCAAGCCCTTTCAAGCTTTTCTAACCAATCAGATGTTGATGGAAGGAACAACTACCAGAACATCGGCGCAGATTTCAGAAGAGATTGATTTCTATGGTGGATACTTAAATGTAGATTACGCCAAAGATTTTTCTACCATTACTTTACATATTTTAAATAAGTATTTCGATAAAGGTTTGGCCGTGTTGAGAGATGTGTTGTTGAATCCCACTTTTCCAGAAAATGAGTTGGATACTTTGATTAAAAATCAGCGCTCGGCATACATGGTTGATATTGAAAAAGTGTCGTACATCGCGCAAAAGAAATTAAATCAATTGTTGTTTAAAGGTCATGCTTACGGCCGATCATCTACCGAAGAAGATTTCAATAAAATAACGCGTGACGATATCGTTTCTTTTTACGAATACTACAATTTATCTGCAGCGCAAGTAACTCTTTCGGGAAAAATTGGCGACAAAGAAATTAAACAATTGAATGATGCTTTAGGAAATGTTTCTATTGAGAAAAAGAACTTCGCTCCTTACGATACAGCATTTGAAATTCAAGCAGGAGATCACTTTTTAGAGAAGAAAGATGCCATGCAAAGCTCTATTAAAGTGGCAACGCATTTGCCTTGGAAAGGGAGCGATGATTTCTTTGGCATGTTAATTTTGAACACCATTTTTGGTGGTTATTTTGGTTCGCGTTTGATGAACAATATTCGCGAAGATAAGGGTTGGACTTACGGCATATCTTCTTACCTAGAATCGATGGCAGTGGCTTCTTGCTTAATTGTTTCTACTGAAGTGAAAGGTGATATTGCAGAGAAGGCGATGGTAGAAATTTTCAACGAGATGGATAAATTGCGCAACGAATTAATTCCACAAGATGAATTGGAAAAAGTGCGCACTTATATGTTGGGTAAATTCTTAAAAAACCTCGATGGTCCGTTTGAACTAAGCGACCGCTTTTGGGGAATTCACCAATTTAAATTGGACTACCGTTATTACCAAAAATATATCGACACTATTAAAACTATTAGTGCCGATGAGTTGCAAGTACTAGCGCGAAAGTATTTTGTGAAAGAGAAAATGGTGAGGTTGATAGCGGGGGGAAAGTAAATTGCCGCGAACACGATTCTCTTTGTACAAGTAATTAAAACAGAAAACCCTCCGTGGTTAATCAGAGGGTTTTCTTGGGCCAAAATACACTAGGTTAAGCAGCGTAGTAGTACGATACTCCATCTCTAAATGATGCGTATTTAGATATTGTTTCGGGTATTGAACTGTCGTTGGTTTTCAACTCTTCGGTCACCACATATACGCCTTCTATCATATCTACTTTCTTAGGGTCATCTTCCCATAGTTTCGCCTTAAACTTGTCGTACCATTCATGAAATTTATCCATGTTGGTGAAGTAACGCGTTTCGTGAACTATTTCTTCTACTCTTTGGCGTTTAATGCCACCGGCACTAAGGATGTAACGCTCTTTTAGGGTTGCTTTTATCATAACAATAATTTAGTTGAATTAATACCACTAAAGTACAGTAGCATAAGCCACAATACTATATGCAATTATCGTGATTTTTTAAAGGGAAAAGATGAAGTGAGGAAAGGGGAAAATACTTAGATACTACTCTTCAATCTCAATCATGTTGAATGGAACCTTGATGATGGTTTCGTAATCTATACCTACTTCGCGCATATCTTCATCGTCTTCTTCAAAGTACCAATTGATAATAATATCTTTTTCCAATCTAGCAATGTTTTCTAACTGTTTAAATAAATCGAGAATACATTTAGAGGAGCTGGTGTTGAAATATTCGAGGCGAATATTTACGGTGGTTTTACTTTGAGGCGTTTTAGAATACTTGGCGATGGTTTCAATGATGGGGGCGTAAAAATCAATAGAATCTTCGGGGATTGAACGACCTTTTAACTCCAGTAAACCCGTTGTTTCATCGAAAATTACCGAAGGTGATTTAGGTGTTCCTTCAATTTTAATATTTGCCATATTGCTAAATTTAATTCTGTTACTCTATGCGAATATACAATCTTTTCTACTTGGAGTGCGAGCGAATGGCGACTTTTAACTTTTTTTTCACGAATTAAACTATTCAGATATAAAACTTAATTTAGTTCAATGAAGTTGGTAAATAAATTTGAACATAAATCGAAAGAGATTATTTCTGTAAAGTCTTTCGCACGAAGGCAGTTTGCGTTTTTGCTGTATGCTTTTTCTATTATTTCCTTCTCCTTAATTGTTGGAATAGCTGGTTATCATTATTTAGGAGAACTAGGTTGGATTGATTCCTTGTTGAACGCTTCAATGATTTTAACGGGTATGGGGCCCATAAATCTTATGACTAGCAATGCTGCCAAGTTATTCGCTTCTTTTTATTCTTTGTATAGTGGGGTGGTTTTTTTAACAACTATAGCCATGTTGTTGGCTCCAGCAGTGCATAGAATTATGCATATACTGCATATTGAGAATGTCGAAGATTAAAGCAAGGCAAGCATTTGTGAAGGGTGATGCACGATATGCGCAGCACCGGCTTCGCACAATTCTCCTTCTTCGGCATAACCATAGGTAACACCAATACATTTTATTTCATGATGGTGGGCACCATGCACATCATGCTTTCTGTCGCCAATCATTATCACGCTGTGTTTCTCTTTGTTGTAGTTTAATTCTGCCAAAACATCTCTGATGATTTCGGGTTTTTCGCCGCGCGTGCCATCCATGTTGCTGCCTACTACAGCATCAAAATAATGATCTATTTTAAAGTGTTTCAATATTATTTCCGAGTAGTAAGTTGGTTTTCCTGTGGCCAAGCCTATGGTGTAGCCATCGTTTTTAAGTTTCTCTAAAACGGCTACAATACCATCGTACAAGCGGTTTTCGTAAATTCCTTTTATTGCGTAATATTCTCTGTAAATAGTAACTGCATTTTGGTAATCGGTGATGCCGTAGTTGATTTTAAAGGTTTGTTGCAGTGGCGGACCGATAAACTGTTTTATTTTTTCGGTGGGTTCTTCTGGGAAACCTAGTCGGGATAGCGCGTATTTAATGGAGTTTACAATACCTTCCGATGAGTCGGTAATGGTGCCATCTAAATCAAATAGTACAATTTTCACAATAATTAATTTAACACCGCAATAATATGTATAAATTTGGACTTCAAATACATATTCATGTTCGGAAAAATTTTTGGTGCTGCAATAGGTTGGGCTTTATCTGGAGGTTCTTGGATGGGTGCGCTTCTAGGTTTGTTTTTAGGTTCTTTGTTCGATAAAACAACTATTAAGGTGGGTGGCTCTCGCGGCGGCCAAACCACTGTTGGCGATTTTAGCACCAGCTTGCTTATTCTTTGCGCTGCGGTGATGAAGGCCGATGGTAAAATTATGCGCTCTGAACTCGATTTCGTGAAACGTTTTTTTTCCGAACAGTTTGGTGCCGACCATGCGCAAGAACAAATTTTAGAATTAAGAGAACTCCTTAAGCAAGATATCGCCATTAAAGAAGTGTGTACCGAAATTGCTGCGCACATGGATTATCATCTTCGCTTGCAGTTGCTGCATTGCTTATTTGGTTTGGCCAATTCAGATGATGAAATTGGTAAACAAGAAATGGATATGATTCAAACCATTTCTAACTACATGGGCATTAATTTTAAAGACTATGAGTCGTTGAAAGCTATGTTTATGTTTGGTGGTTTTGGCGGACAGCAGCAATATTCAAATGCAGGCGGACAGCAACAGCAGCGCGTTAGAGTGAATCAAATGGATACCAAATCGGCTTATACCATTTTAGAAATTGAAGCTACTGCAACCGACGATCTAGTAAAAAAGGCTTATCGCAAGATGGCCGTAAAATACCATCCCGATAAGGTGGCAAGTTTGGGTGATGCCCATGTTAAATCGGCTACCGAAAAGTTTCAAAAGGTACAAGAGGCTTATGAGTTGATTGGTAAAGCGCGCGGCATTAAATAGGTGCTTAAGAAGATTCATCATATCGCCATCATTTGTTCCAACTACGAAAAGTCGAAATCGTTTTACACCGAATCATTAGGTTTTACTGTTGTTCGCGAAGTATATCGCAAAGCACGAAAATCATATAAACTAGATTTAGCGCTCAATGGAGAATATATTTTAGAGTTGTTTTCCTTTGAAAACACACCCGCCCGGCCATCTTATCCCGAAGCCGCAGGTTTGCGTCACCTTGCTTTTGAAGTAGAAAATATAGAGGAGGTGGTTCAAATCTTAAAAGATAAAAAGATAGTTTCAGAACCCATAAGAACAGATGAATTCACTGGCAAACGATTTACTTTCATTGCCGACCCCGATAATTTACCCATAGAACTTTACGAAAAATAGTATGGAATTTCAACTCAACGAACAAGAATACATAGAGCTTAATGTGTTGCTGAAACTTTTCAATTTAGCAGATAGCGGAGGAATGGCGAAGATGATGATTTTAGATAATCAGGTGAAAGTGAACAACCAGATAGAAAACAGAATTAGAAGGAAATTGAGAGTGGGTGATGTTGTTTCTTTTCAGAAAACGAAGGTGGTGATTAAGTGATGAAATAAAAAAAAGAACTGTCGTTGCTTGCAGTGCTCGTTTCTTTAAAAAAAATTATTTTTAGTTATCTAGGGGGAGATAGAAAACGAATGTTAATTAGCAAATCGTTTAACCATGCAACCCACACTCTGTTTTGCTTTTGTTCGTCCATCTTCCTTCGCGACCCTTTCCTTTAGCTGTGCATTGCGCACAACCAATAGAACTGTAGCCCATAGACTCTAGCGGATGCTTAGGTAAGTTGTTTTTTACAAAGTATTCTGCTGCTTTTTCGGCAGTGAAATCAAGGATAGGGTAGAACTTAGTGATGTCACTTTTCTGTTCGAAAATATCCAATTGCTTTCTATGCGATGTTTGATTGCTCATCAAACCCGAAATCCACAAATCGAAATTTGGTTTAATCACATCCAATGGTTCTACCTTATTAATGGAACAGCACAAATCGGGATCTTTAGTCCAGGTTTGGTCTTTAGTGGTAAAATCATTTTTCCAATCTTCAGGTTTAATGTCGGTGATGCTCAAGTTAAGAAATTCTTTAAGCTGATTCTTGTACTCCAAAGTCTCCATGAAGTGGTAAGTAGTATCTAAAAAGTAAACCTTTTGGTTGGGATTTACCTTAGTAATCATGTGCAATAAAATAGCGGCTGTTGTACCAAATGAACTGGTAAACAAAATTTTCTCAGAGGGGAAATCTTTGAACATTTCCACAATGCGTTGCTCTGGAGAAAGGGTAGCGTATTTTATATTTAATTCGTCGTAATTCACGGTAGACAAAAGTAAAGTTATTTTATGGGAAAATTTTCTACTCCGCCAATTAAACTTTGCACTGTGGGGAAACCATTTTTGAGCAAGATGTTAGTGGCGATTTTGCTCTTGTTTCCCGTGCTACAGTAACAAATGTACTTTTTGTTTTTATCTAGTTGTGCAAGTCGTTTATGTAGTTCCTCTATTGGTATATTGATACCGCCTATGTTCTTTTGTGCGTGTTTGTCGGCAGTTCTTACATCAATGAATTCGTAATCGTTCCAATTGGATTTAGCTTCTGTGGAAGTTATTTCTGGCACGTTAGTGATATCGCAAAACACTTGATAGTCTTGTAGCTGAGTGATTTCCTTTTGTTGTTCATCAATAGATAAACGAAGCGTAGTGCTTTGATTTTTCAAAGCATCGTACATCCATAATTTATTAATAAGCGCATCGCCTAAACCAGTAATCAATTTGATGGCTTCTAAGGCTTGCACAGAGCCTGCAATACTAGGCAAAACGCCAAGCACGCCAACTTCTGCACACGATGGAGATTCTTCTGCACGAGGAGGAGTAGGGTATAAATCTCTATAGTTAACGCCGCGCTTTCCGTTTTGAGTAACATTGAAAATACTCACTTGTGCATTGAACTGATTAATAGAAGCAAACACATTGGGTTTGTCTAAAATTACGCAAGCATCATTGATCAAATAGCGTGTTGGAAAATTATCGGTTCCGTCTAAAACTACATCGTAAGTGGCGATGATTTCTAAGGCGTTATCGTTGGTTAAGTGCTCTGGATAAACGTCTGTTTTTACAAAAGGATTGATCAAAGCTAATTTTTCGGCAGCTTGCATGGCCTTGTTTTTACCGAGGTCGTTTTCGTTGTATAAAACCTGACGGTGTAAATTGGTAATGTCTACTTTATCTTCATCCACAATACCTATTCGGCCAACGCCAGCTGCGGCCAAGTATTGCAGCGCCGGACAGCCCAATCCGCCAGCACCAATAACCAAAACTTTTGCAGCCTTTAGCTTTTCTTGTCCCGATTGATTAAAACCTTGTAGAATGGTTTGGCGCGAATAGCGTTGTATTTCTTTTGGACTTAGCATTTCTATTTGCCTCTTTTAAATAGGCGTTTAAAAATACTGCTTTTATTGGTGTTGGCAGTATTTTGATTTTCCACCATATTCTTCGTAATGGCATTCAACTGCTCCACTTTACTTTGAAAATCGCCTGTTAAAGTACTTCTTATTTTACCTAAATTATCAATCAAATCTTGGGTAGAATCGGGAAGTGCTTCTTCCATGTATTCGCGAATTCTTTTCGATAATGTTGGCGATTTGCCATTGGTAGAAATTCCAATTTTTAAAT
>CAMDPJ010000004.1 GCA_945903925.1 Chryseobacterium gleum | reverse complement strand
CGCGCCAGGGGAGACGTACTAAGTTTACTCCGCGTTTCTAAACAAATGCTGCACTAAATCCTGCGCCTTCCCCACTCTAACAATCTTTATACTCTTTCCTTTCAACGAATCCTCATCATTATACTTAGAAAGGAAAATAGTTTTGAAGCCCATTTTTTCGGCTTCTTTGATGCGTGCACCAACATTGCGCACAGAGCGAATTTCTCCAGATAATCCTATCTCTCCTGCAAAGCAAAAAGTAGATGGAATTGGAATATCTACGCCAGATGAAAGAATGGCGGCAACGATAGATAGATCGATTCCTGTGTCTTCGGGTTTAATTCCGCCAGTGATATTTAAGAAAACGTCTTTGAGTTGAATTTTAAATCCGCAGCGTTTTTCTAATACCGCCAACAACATATTTAAGCGACGTGTATCAAAGCCGGTTGCAGAGCGCTGTGGGGTTCCATAAGCTGCTGTACTTACTAATGCTTGGGTTTCTATCAATAGCGGACGAATGCCTTCCATAGAAGCAGAAATAGCGATACCGCTTAAGTTCTCTTCGTTTTGTGAAAGCAAGATGGAAGATGGATTCTCTACTACTTTCAATCCGTACTCCTCCATTTGGTAAATACCAATTTCATTCGAGGGTCCGAAACGGTTTTTTGAACTTCTAATAATTCGATAAATATGGTTTCTATCCCCTTCGAAAGTAAGCACCACATCAACCATGTGCTCTAGCACTTTCGGACCAGCAATTTGTCCGTCTTTAGTAATATGCCCTATTAAAAAAGTAGGGATATTTCTTCTCTTCGCGATTAATGTAATATCGTTCGCACATTCTCTAATCTGACTCACCGTGCCCGGCGCAGAATCTAACTTTGAAGTTTGTAAAGTTTGAATAGAATCGATGATGAGCAACTCTGGTTCTTGCTTTTGAATATGCTCTAGTATTCTTTCCACATTGGTTTCGGGAAGAATATAAATGTGTTCGTTGATTTTTTGGAGTCTATCTGCACGAGATTTTATTTGTTGCGGACTCTCTTCACCCGAGACATACAACACTTTTTTGCCCGGAAATTGCAGTGCGATTTGCAGCATTAATGTTGACTTACCAATGCCTGGCTCTCCTGTAAATAATATCACCGAGCCAGCAACCAAACCGTCTCCCAATACGCGGTTAAGCTCGGTATCTTTTAAAATAATTCTTTCTTTGCTGAGAGGCTGAACTTCGTGCAAGAGCGTAGGCTCTAGCGCTACAATGCCAGGAATAGAAGTGTTTTGTGTTTTATTGCTGCTGGTAATTTCTTCTTGATACGTGTTCCATTCACCACAGGCCGTGCATCTTCCTAACCATTTGGCCGATTGGTTTCCACAGGAAGTGCAAACGTAAACCGACTTTAACTTGGCCATTTATTGTTTTTCGAACTCATTGTATACTGTGCCTATATCCTGACGAAAAATTACCATTCCTAGGGCATCAATATCTTTGATTGTCCAATCACCTTTAAAATACTCCACACCAACCATAGTTGAATTCGCACCAGAAATAGTGAATCCTTTGCTTCCATTCATTTCGTAAACACCTCTCTGCATAACAATAGTGCTATCAGGATATTCGTAAGCTCTCGAAACATCGGTATCAGTAAAAGTCCAAATCTCATTGTACACTTTTGCCGGAACAACATACATCTTCCATTTACCCACCAATTTTTGTTGTGTTTCCTTAGCACAAGATGAAATTGAAATAACAATAACAAAAAGGGCGATATACTTAAAAAGATGCTTCATAATAACTGTGATTTTGGATAAAAATATAAATAATTCGAATACAGTGGTTAATTGGCTTTTATAAATTCATAATAAATTAATCCTCCGCCCTCATTGCGCACTAAAATCATCATGCTATCATTCAATTGTAATAATTGAAAATTACCTTTAAATAATTCTCCACCACTCATCGCAGAGTTTGCACCAGAGATAATCATAAAACTGTTCTTTAAGAAATAGTTGCCATACAAAACAGTGTCTGTAGTTGCGCTATCAATCACAAAAACCGATGATTTATTAAAAGTCCAATAGGTTGTCGGTTGAAAAATAACAGGTTTGGTAACAGAAACATATTTCCATCTATGCATCAACTTGTTTTCTAACTTTTCTTTCTGACAAGAAAAAAGAAGAAAAATTGAAAATGCTATGGCTATAAAGATTCTCACTTTATTCTGACTTGATTTTATTGATAATTTTAGTGGAAGAAAATCCTTCCACAAAAGATAAAGGCAATACTTGCCCACCATTTTTTAGCACATGATCGGCCCCAACAATTTTATCAATGCTATAATCTCCGCCTTTAACCAAAATTGTAGGTGTTAAGGTTTCAATTAAATTTTTAGGCGTTTCCTCAAAAAAGAGAACAACTAAATCAACAAAGAAAAGTGCGGCTAGCATCTGAGCGCGAGCTATTTCATTATTGATGGGGCGCGAATCTCCTTTCAATATTTTAACTGAAACATCGGCGTTTAAACCCACCACCAATTTGTTGCCCAACTGCGATGCTTCACTTAAATACTGAAGGTGTCCGCTGTGCAAAATATCAAAACAACCGTTGGTGAAAACAATCTTTAAATCGTTTTTTTTCCAATTCGTTAACAGAATCTGCGCTTCTGAAAGAGAAACAATTTTACTTTCCAGTTGTTGAAACACAGCGTTCAAAATAAATTATTTTAAAAGATTGGTGGTAGTGTGGGGAAAGATAAGCTTTGGCTTGAACGTTCTAGCCTCTTCTGAATCCATTAATCCGTAAGCAATAATAATTACAATATCGCCAATTACTGCTTTTCGCGCAGCGGGCCCGTTCAAGCAAATTTGGCCTGCGTTTTTCTTGCCTTTGATTACATAAGTTTCTAAACGCTCACCGTTGTTGGTATTAACAACCTGAACTTTCTGCCCTTCTACAATATCGGATGCAATCATTAAAGATTCATCAATGGTGATACTTCCAATGTAATTTACATCGGCTTGAGTAATGGATACCCTGTGTATCTTTGAAAGGAGCATTTCTCTCTGCATGCGGCAAAATTAGTAATTAATAACAATATTATCGATTAATCGAACTTTTCCGCAAAAAGCCGCAATACAAACCACCGCTGTGTGTTCAATGGTATCTAAAGGAAGTAAAGAATCTACATCTGAAATCTCTAGGTATTCCAATTGTAGTTCTCCATTTTTAAAATACAAATCGATGGCTTTTTCCTTTAATTCTTTTGTTCCTTTAGTGCTTTTGGCCGCATCTTTAATGTAAAAAAGAGCTTTAGAAATTGCCAAAGCCTCTTGCTTTTCTTCTGCTGACAATCGGGCATTGCGTGAACTCATGGCTAAGCCAGACTCTTCGCGCAAGGTAGAACATAGAGCAATATGAACAGAAGGAAAATGCGCTTTAGCCAACATTTTAACAATGGCCAATTGCTGAAAATCTTTTTCACCAAAATAGGCGGCGCTGGGCTGTACAATTTTAAACAGCAAAGCCACAATATTTACCACGCCTTTGAAATGTCCGGGCCTAAATTTTCCTTCCATTAAACTGTCAACTCCTAACAAATCAAGCGTAATTTCTTCAATGGCATTTACCAAATCTGCCTCGGGAGCGAACACAATATCGCAGCCGTTTGTTTCCAATAACTGCAAATCGTTTTTTTCGTTGCGCGGATAAAGCATATAATCTTCTATATTATTGAATTGTGTGGGATTTACGAAGATGCTACACACACTAATATCATTGTTTTTTTGTGCCGCCTTCAGCAAAGACAAATGACCGCTATGTAAGCAGCCCATCGTGGGAACAAAGCCAATGGTTTGGTTCTTCGAAAGCATTGATTTTGCAACAATTTCCATCTCATTCTTGGTTCTTACAACTTGCATATTTTGGCCCATAAAATCGGACAAAGGTAACATAAACTTGAATATCGCTCAGAATTTATTACCTTCGCAGGAATAATTTACCCGTTGAAAGTAGCGCTGGCGATTGTAAGTTGAAAACTATCAAATGAAGAAACCAAGAGTTTTATTTGTATCGCAGGAGATGATTCCTTATCACGAGGAATCTGAAATTGCAAATGTTGCAAGATATCTGCCCCATGGAATTCAGCAAAAGGGAAAAGAAATTAGAGCTTTCATGCCTAAATTCGGCTCAATCAATGAAAGAAGAAACCAATTGCACGAAGTCATTCGTCTTTCTGGAATGAACTTGATTATTGATGATGCCGACCACCCTTTAATTATTAAAGTTGCCTCTATTCAGCCGGCAAGAATGCAGGTTTATTTTATTGATAACGACGAATATTTTGGCAGAAAATACGCCTTACGAGACAAAGCGAATAAGTTTTATGCCGACAATGACGAACGCGCCATTTTCTACTGCCGTGGTGTATTGGAAACAGTTAAAAAATTAGGTTGGTCGCCCGATATCATTCACTGTCATGGTTGGATGACAGCCTTAATTCCGCTATACATCAAAAAGGCCTTTAACGAAGACCCTATTTTCGAAAATTCAAAAGTTATTTACTCCGTTTACAACGAAGGATTTGATAAAACTTTAGACAAAAGATTTATTCAAAAAGCGGTGATTGATGGCATAAACATCAAGAATTTGAAAACAGCCGAAAAACCCGATTTCGATAGTATTAACAAGTTGGCTATTGAATGGAGCGATGGCGTTGTTAAAGGAAGCGAAGATTTGAGTACAGACATGACCAAGTACATCGATTCTTTGAAAAAGAAAAAACCAGTACTCGAATACTTTAATCAAGAAGAGAACGTTGAGAAATACGATGAATTTTACGACTCGATTTTAGAAGAAGAGTTGGCAAAAAAATAATAATACAATGGGCTTAGTGCGTTTCTCTTTCCTGCTTTCTTTAGCTATTGGCACGCTACTTTTTTCATGCAAAAAAGAAAGCAATGTTGGTTCCTCCCTTATATCAAACGACAGCAAGTTTTACGGCACCTTAGTAGATACTTTAACGGTGAATGCCCATACTGAAGTGGATACCGTTTTACCTACAGAAAACAATAGTAGAGTGGTACTTGGAGAGCTGATCGATCCAGAATTTGGCATCACTACAGCACAATGGTATGCTCAATTTCTAATTCCTACCAGCGCATTAACCTTAGGAAGCAATCCACAAATCGACTCTATCGTATTGTCGTTCTATGTTGATACTACTTATCATGCTACCAATGGAACAACTACTTTTAGGGCTTATCAACTTAGCAATGATTTCGCTACGGGCACTTATAAATCGAACCAAAGTATTGCTTACGGTGCTGAGTTGGGAAATACAACTGTTGCAAGAGATTCGGGCGTGGTGAGAATTAAATTGAGCAATAATTTCGGACAAAAAATTCTTAATGCTACAGGAGATACACTTACTTCTAATGCTACTTTCTTAAAGCTACTGAAAGGTATTACCATTAAAGGTGAAGAAAACTCACTAAGCAACAACGAAGGAGCTTTATTTGTAGTGAACCCTACGCATAGTAGCACGAAGATTACCTTATACTATAATGCTTCACAAAAAGCCGAATTGAAAATTACTAGTGCTTCGCGCTATTTTGTAAATTACAAACACGATTTTTCGAGTGCTACCGACCTAAAAAATCAATTGAGCAATGCTTCTTTAGGTAATAACAGATTGTTTTTAAAACCTCTGGCTGGCACTCGTGTGGTACTCACTTTCCCTTCTTTATACAATTGGAACAAAGACAAACACTATATTATCCAGCGTGCCGAATTGGTATTGCCTATTGAGGCCACTAGCAATAGTATCTATAGAATTCCTTCTGCTATGGGCATTTTAAAATTAGAAAAAGGAACAGAAGCAGCCTTTGCTGATTTAACAGATTACAAAAATTACGACATACCAAGCTATACCATAAATGGAGTGGTGTTTTACAACGGCGGAAGATTAGAAAGCGACAAGTACCGTTTCTTGCTTACCAAATTCATTAATGATCAAGCGTTGAAAAGCACTACAGATACCCTTGTTGTAAATTCTATTGGAAGTATGACAAACCCTTACCGTACTATTTTTGCTGGTACCAGCCAAAATAACAGCACGCGCACCAAGTTGTTGATTTACTATACCAAATAAAAATCCCCCGAATTTCTTCGAGGGATCTTATACTTCAAACTTTTAACCTTAGCTTATTTTGCTTTAGCGTAAAGCTCAGAAACTTTAGTCCAGTTAATTACGCTAAAAAAAGCAGCAATATAATCCGGACGGCGGTTTTGGTACTTTAAGTAGTAAGCATGTTCCCAAACATCCATTCCTAAAATAGGTGTTCCTTTAACATCGGCGATGTCCATTAAAGGATTGTCTTGGTTTGGTGTAGAGCTTACTGCTAACTTGCCATCGGCTTTAACAAGCAACCATGCCCATCCCGAACCAAAACGAGTAGCACCCGCATTGGCAAATTCGGTTTTAAAAGCATCGAATGAACCAAAAGCAGTATTGATAGCGTCGGCTAATTCGCTAGTTGGCAAACCACCTCCGTTTGGAGACATTACCTCCCAAAATAGGTTGTGATTGTAAAAACCTCCCCCATTATTTTTAATTACAGGAGCTGCAGTAGAGATATTTTTTAAGATTTCTTCAATGCTTTTTGCCTCTAAAGGGGTTCCAGCTACCGCATTATTCAAATTAGTAGTGTATGCATTGTGATGTTTACTATGGTGAATTTCCATTGTTTTAGCATCGATATGAGGCTCTAAAGCCTCGTATGCGTAAGGTAAATCGGGTAATTTGAATGACATAAAATAGGTTTTAAATTATTGAACTAATGTAATTTTTTCAAAAATAAGAATTAAAAATTTGTTGGAAATTAAAAATATTTAATAATTTTGCGCCGTAAGTAAGTTTAACTTTTTAAAATGTTCAAAATGAAAAATGTATCAAAATTAATCTTAGGAGCTGCTATCGTAGTTCTTGCATCTTGTGGTGGCGAAACTGCTACTAATGACAAAGCTATTGCTGATTCTTTAGCGGGAGTTGTTGAGGCTGATTCTTTGGCTAAAGTTGCTGCTGAAGCTGCTGCTGCTGCTGTTACTACTGATTCAGTTGCTACAACTGATTCAGTTGCTAAGTAGTTCTCTAACGAGAAAGCAAAAAATTAATCCCGGCCTTTGGTCGGGATTTCTTTTTTTACAACATTTCCTATTTAATTTTCTGTAGGCACTTATCTTCTGTGAGCTTATACTGATAATAAGCATTTTTGCCCCACAAGCAGCGCAGCACATTTCCTTTCACATCATTCAACAAATACTTTTGTGCTTCAATTGAAAGAGCTTTAGGTGAAAGTGCGTTTATTGTTTTACGCATTTGCTCATCCGCATTTTTATCATTCACAAACTGCGCAGCAGAAGTTGATTTCCAATGAATAGAATATTCAACAATAGCTTGAATGGCACATTTACGAGCGAAATCATCTTGATACAATGGGCTTAATTCGCGCCAAAAAACCATAGAGTCTTCTTTAACAGAAATATCGGGGTGAATACCACCACCACCAAATACCTTTCTTTTATTCTTGGTATAATAAGGGGTAGTGTCTGCAATAGAATCATTATCACTGTTCGCATAATCTAAGTAGTCGATGTCTTTATATGGCTTTTGAATACATCTGCCCGATGGAGTATAGTAGCGAGAAACAGTTAATCGAATTTGAGAACCATCGGCCAAGGAGAAAAGCTCTTGCACCAATCCCTTGCCAAAAGAGCGAGAACCTATAATGGTACCGCGATCGTTGTCTTGCATGGCGCCTGCAAAAATTTCACTGGCCGATGCCGATTCATAATCGATAAGCACATATAGTTTTACATTTTCAAATTTACCTTCTGAAGTAGCAAACATTTTATTTTGCTGGTGCTGCCTGTCTTGGGTATACACCATCAATTCTCCCTCTTTTAAAAATTCATCTGCCAATTGGGTGCAGGTGTTTAAATATCCGCCGCCGTTGTCACGCAAATCCATCACCACCGTTTTTACTTTATTATTGTTATAAGGATAAGTCGCCTTAAACTCATCCATAGTAGTGCGCGAAAACTCTCCAATTTTAAAATAGGCAGTAGAAGAATCGAGCATAAAAGCAGCATCAACACTGTAAATAGGAATTTCGGCGCGAGTAATAGCAAAGGGAATTAACGAATCAACGCCGCTGCGTTTCACCTTTACGTTAACTACCGAACCTCTTTTTCCGCGCAATTTACCCACTACATCTTCACTTTTCATATTTTTCTGCGAAGCATTTTTACCTTCAATCACCACTATTTTGTCTCCGGGTTGAATTCCTGCAAGGGCCGAGGGTCCGTTCTTCACCGGTCTTACCGCCACAATAGTGTCTTTCAATAGTAGAAATTCTAAACCTATACCTTCAAAACTGCCTTCTAAAGATTCGTTAGCCTTATCCACTTTATTTGCTGGAATGTAATTGGAGTGAGGATCGAGCTGGTGCAAAAATTCGCTAATTCCTTTGTGGGCTATGTCTTCCACGTTCACCGAATCCACATAATTCTCTTGCACCAACTGTAAAATTTCAGCCAAATTTAATGCTTCATGGTACAAAGAGTCGTTGACGCCATTAGAAACAAAAGAAGTGTTAGAAGAGAAAAAATTCTTGCCTAAAAAAATGCCGATAACAAGAGTAATGGCTAGGTAAATAGGGAGGTGATATACTTTTATAAGGCCCTGTTTCATCCTAGTTCAGGAATGTGGGTAACAGCAATACCTGCTTTAGTTAAGAAGGCAATACCAGCATCGTCTTTATACGCCATCATGTAAACTACACGCTTAATGCCCGCTTGTAAAATCAATTTACTGCAATCTTTACAAGGAGAAAGTGTAATGTATAAAGTAGCGTTTTCGCCGCTGTTGGTGGTTTTCGCCAATTTTAAAATCGCGTTGGCTTCGGCATGCAGCACATACCAGTGCGTTTCGTTGCTTTCGTTTTCGCAGCAGTTGTCGAAACCAGATGGAGTACCATTGTAGCCATCACTAATAATAACGCCATTCTTTACAATTAAAGCGCCCACTTGTTTTCGGGTACAATGTGACAATTTAGCCCATTCTGCAGCCATTTTAAGATAAGCAATATCATAACGCAATTGCTTTTGCTCGTTTTCGTATGTTAAAGAATTACTCATTTGAGCGGGTTTTGAGAAAATTCAGAGTGTTCGTGGTCGCTCTCGCTTCTCACCCACACTCTGAATTTGTACCCAGGAAGGGAATCGAACCCCCATGACCGAAGTCGCTAGATTTTGAGTCTAGTGCGTCTACCAATTCCGCCACCTGGGCAATTAAAATTGGAGTGCGAATTTATATAAATATTCTTACAATCAAAATATTTTAATATCTTTGCCTCCCCTGTTGAAAACCGTCTTAGTTGACGGTCAGGTATTTAAGTAAATAATGGCAAGACCAATAAAAATATTTTCAGGTAGAAGTACTGCAGTTTTGGCGAATAAAATCGCTGAAAAGATAGGTACGCCACTTGGTAATGTACTCTTTTTTGAGTTCAGTGATGGTGAATTTCAACCATCGTTTGAAGAGACCGTTCGCGGGCAAGATGTTTATATTGTACAATCTACCATTCCACCTTCAGATAATTTATTCGAAGTATTGCAAATGGTAGATGCTGCAAAAAGAGCGTCGGCTCATGAGATTGTAGCGGTAATGCCTTATTTCGGTTATGCCCGTCAGGACAGAAAAGACCGTCCGCGTGTTTCTATAGGCGCTAAATTAGTAGCCAATTTATTAAGTGCTGCAGGTGTAACGCGTATCATGACGATGGATTTGCATGCCGATCAAATTCAAGGATTTTTTGAAGTGCCTGTTGACCATTTATATGGTTCAACCATCTTTATGCCTTACTTAAAAAGTATTCAATTAGAAGATATGGTTATTGCTGCTCCAGATACTGGAGGAACAAAAAGAGCAAATGCCTACGCTAAATATTTTGATGTTGATTTCGCTATTTGCTACAAGCAAAGAGAGAAACCGAATGAAGTGGCAAAAATGACGGTGATTGGTGATGTTAAAGGAAAAAATGTAGTGTTGGTAGATGATATGTGTGATACTGCAGGTACCTTAACCAAAGCTGCAGCGATGATGATGGAAGCAGGTGCTAAAAGTGTTCGCGCTTTATGTACACACGCTGTTCTTTCTGGCAAAGCTTATGATACCATTGAAAATTCGGTGTTAACAGAATTAGTTGTTACAGATACTATTCCTTTGAAAAAGGAAAGTGCTAAAATAAAAGTTTTATCGGTTGCTGATTTATTTGGAAAGGTGATTCAAAATGCAAACACCTACAATTCAATTAGTGCCCATTTTATTGTTTGATTTAAAATTAGAGTGTCATGAAATCAGTAGAGATTACAGGAAAAGTTAGAGCATTAGATGTTACTAAAGCAGAATTAAAAGCAACGCGTAAAGCAGAGCAAGTACCATGTGTACTTTATGGTGGCGAAAAACCGGTTCACTTTAGTGCCGATTTAAGCTCATTCAAAGCGTTAATTTATAGTCCAGAATCATATCTAGTAAATCTAGATATCGACGGGCAAAAAGTATTAGCTGTTCTTCAAGATAGCCAGTACCACCCGGTAAACGAGTCATTGTTGCATGTTGACTTCTTGCAAATTTCTGAAAACAAACCAGTTGTTATCGAAGTGCCTGTTAAAGTAACTGGAACTTCTCCAGGTGTTTTGGCTGGCGGTAAATTGCAAGTGAAATTGAAGAAATTAAAAGTTAAAGCTCTTCCTAAAAATTTACCTGATAATGTTGTTGTAGACATTAGCGGTGTTTTAATTGGAAAATCTGTTAAAGTTGATTCTTTAGATTCAAAAGAATTTGAATTTGTTACTTCTGGTAATGCAGTAGTAGTTGCAGTTAGAGTAACAAGAGCATCTGCTCAAGAAGAAGCAGCAGCTAAAGCAGCAGCAGCGGCTCCGGCAGCTAAAGGTGGCGCGAAAGCGCCAGCGGCGAAAGCGCCAGCAGCAGCAGCGAAAGCGCCAGCTAAAAAATAATTCTTTAATAAAGAATGAAGTATCTTATTGTCGGACTCGGTAATATTGGAAAAGAATACGAAGAGACCCGTCATAATATAGGATTTAAAATATTGGATGCCCTTACTAAGGCATCCAATATTATTTTTAGCCCACAACGGTATGGCGACGTGGCCACGCTAAAACACAAAGGCAGAACCTACATTTTGATTAAGCCCAACACCTTCATGAATCTTAGCGGCAATGCTGTTCGCTATTGGATGCAAAAAGAAAATATTCCCGTGGAAAGAACATTAATTCTTGCTGATGATTTGGCGCTCCCATTTGGAAAATTGCGCATTCGCACGAGTGGCAGTGATGGCGGACACAATGGCTTTAAAAACATCAATGAAATTCTAGGGCACAACAATTATCCGCGTTTACGCTTTGGTATCGCCGCAGATTTTAGCAAAGGACATCAAGTAAATTATGTGCTTGGCGAATGGAATGCAGAAGAAAAAGCCACATTACAAGCACGAATTGAAATCGCTTCTCAGGCAGTTTTGGCCTTTGGATTTTTGGAGATTGGAAAGGTGATGAGTGAGTTTAATGCGAAGTAGAAGAAAAAGCCAACATTCACACAGTTCGTCATTGCGAGATTTTTGTACCCAAAAATGAAGCAATCTCATCATCATGATTTTATCTTTTTTACCGTTGGTTAAAACCAAACGCCAATTGACTTGAAATGCAATACTAAATGAGGTTGCTTCGGGGTACCTCGCAATGACGCACTTGGGTTAACTATTCATCAACTCCTCAATCTCCTCCACCTCTACCGGAATCTTTTTCATCAAATCTTTCGGACCTTTAGCAGTAATCAAAATATCATTCTCTATTCTTATTCCTAATTTCTCTTCAGGGATATAAATACCTGGCTCGCAAGTGAAAATCATTCCTTCTTGAAAAGCTTGTTTTTTATTGCCCAAATCATGCACATCTAAACCCATAAAATGCGATATGCCGTGCATGAAATATTTTCTAAAGGCTGGATTCTTTGGGTCTTCGCGAGCTATGTCTGATTTTGTAATCAGTTTCAATTTCAACAATTCGCGCTCAATCAAACTGCGAACTTCTTTGTTATACTCTGGTAAAGTATTGCCTGAAACCAACAACTTGGTTGATTCTTTCATAATGGCTAACACCGAATTGTAAACGTCTTTTTGTCGTTTAGTAAACTTACCACTCACCGGAATCGTTCGTGTTAAATCACTCGCATAATTGGCATATTCAGCCCCAAAATCCATCAACACTAAATCTCCCTTTTTACATTTTTGATTGTTGTTTACATAATGCAAAACACAAGTATTAGCGCCCGATGCAATAATAGGTGTATAAGAGTGTACCGATTTGTTTCTAATAAATTCATGTGAGATTTCTGCTTCTACTTCATACTCCCAAACACCAGGCTTCATAAAAGAGAGAACCCTGCGAAAAGCTTTATCGGTAACATTGCATGCAGATTGAATAATAGCTACTTCTTCCTTGCCTTTTATTTCACGCAAATCTTGCATGATTGGGGCAGCCCGCTCGTATTGTTTGCGATGAAATTCGGCTTTAAAACCAATGGCCATGCGCTCATCACGAGAAATTATTTCTTTGCGCGCGCGCTCATTTTCATTGGCATTTAAGTAAATTATTTCGTGCTCTTCTAGCAAACCAGTAATAACCGCATCGTATTCTTTAGTCCAAAATACATTGGCAATTCCCGAAACCTTTGTTGCTTCCTCTTTACTGTATTTTTTACCTTCCCATACAACAGTATGCTTATCGCTTTCGCGCACAAAAAGAATTTCTTTGTACTGGTGGTTCGGACACAACACCAAAACGCTTTGTTCTTGGTCGATTCCTGTTAAATGAAAGAAATCGGAGTTCTGTCTAAATGGAAAAAAACAATCGCCATTTCGCGGCATTTCGTCATTAGAATGGAAAATGGCTAAAGCCTCTTTTTGAATTTTTTCTACAAATCTTTTTCTGTTGTTAATGAACAAAGACGATAGCAGAGCAGAGTAACGTTGATTCATGATTGATAAAATAGTGGGCGGTGTACGACGATTCTTTAATTTTGTTAAAGAAAGGCAAAGATTTACCATAAAATTCAATTCCACTTGCTATATTTACCACCCGAAAATCAGTCTTAAAAATCTTAACAATGAGTAATAAAGAATTCTTAACCTCTTCGCTAGCCAAAAAATTCGTGATGGCCGCTACTGGTTTATTTTTAATTTCCTTTTTAGTGATTCACGTTTCTATCAATTCACTTATCTTCTTAAACGATGGTGGAGAAACTTTCAACGCCGCTGCGCACTTTATGTCGCACAATATTGTGGTTAGAATTTTAGAAGTAGGTTTATTTGTAGGCTTATTGATGCATATCTACCAAGCATGGGTTCTTACACAAGAAAACAGAAAAGCTCGTCCGGTACAATACGCTGTATCTAACGAAACAGCTAGTAAATGGTATTCTCGTTCCATGGGAATTTTAGGTTCGTTGTTGTTGATTTTCTTGGCGTTGCACCTTTTCGATTTTTGGTTTCCAACTAAACAAGCTGTTGCTGCAGGGGAAGAACACAACACTTTTGTAGAATTAAAAAAAGCTTTTTCTGAAGGCGACTACTACTTGGTAAGAATTGCAGTTTATTTATTGGGTGTTTTTTCTTTAGGTTTTCACTTGTTGCACGGTTTTCCTTCGGCTTTTCAATCTTTAGGAATCAATCATAAAAAATATACTCCACTAATTAGCTCTATAGGAACAGCGTTTTCAATTGTAGTCCCTTTACTATTTGCTTTAATGCCTTTGGCGTTTTTATTCGGAATGCTTGATTAACATTGAACTTTTAACATTGAACTTTGAACAAAAACAATATGTCAAAATTAGATTCAAAAATTCCTGAAGGCCCATTAGACAAAAAATGGGAGAAGTATAAATCTTCTGTTCCTTTAGTAAACCCTGCCAACAAAAGAAGTTTAGAGATTATCGTAGTAGGTTCTGGCTTGGCTGGAGGTGCTGCTGCTGCTTCTTTAGCGGAAATGGGCTACAAAGTAAAAGTATTTTGCTTTCAAGATTCACCTCGTCGTGCGCACTCTATTGCTGCACAAGGTGGTATCAATGCTGCAAAAAATTACCAAAACGATGGTGACTCTGTTCACCGTTTGTTCTATGATACAATTAAAGGTGGCGACTACCGTGCTCGTGAGGCAAACGTTCATCGTTTGGCCGAAGTAAGTGGTAACATCATCGACCAATGTGTGGCTCAAGGTGTACCCTTAGCGCGTGAGTATGGCGGTATGTTGAGTAACCGTTCTTTCGGTGGCACTCAGGTGCAACGTACTTTTTATGCTGCTGGTCAAACCGGACAACAATTATTACTTGGTGCTTACAGCGCATTGCAAAGACAAATTGGTTTAGGAAGTGTAGAGATGTTTGCTCGTCACGAAATGCTTGAAGTGGTTACTATTGATGGTAAAGCGCGTGGTATCATTGCAAGAAACTTAATCAACGGAAAATTAGAAAGACATTTCGGACACGCAGTGTTGTTGTGCACAGGTGGTTACGGTAACGTATTCTTCTTGTCGACTAACGCTATGGGTTCTAACGTCACAGCAGCTTGGAAAGCGCACAAAAAAGGAGCTTTCTTCGCAAATCCTTGCTACACACAAATTCACCCTACTTGTATTCCTGTTTCTGGAGATCACCAATCGAAATTAACTTTGATGAGTGAGTCGCTGCGTAACGACGGAAGAATTTGGGTTCCTAAAAAACAAGAAGACGCGCTAGCTATTCGCGAAGGTCGAAAAAAAGGTAACGATATCGCTGAAGACGACAGAGATTATTTCTTAGAGAGAAGATACCCTGCTTTTGGAAACTTGGTACCTCGTGACGTTGCTTCGCGTGCCGCTAAAGAAAGATGTGATGCAGGTTTCGGCGTAAACAAAACAGGTGAAGCCGTTTACTTAGATTTCGCTTCTAACATGAAATACAAATATGGTAAGCAAGTAGCTACCATGAAAGGTATTGCAAATGCTACAGAGGAGCAATTGCAAGCCTTTGGTAAAGAAGTAGTGAAAGAGAAATACGGTAACTTGTTTGACATGTACAAACAAATTACTGGTGAAGATCCATACGAATTACCAATGATGATTTATCCAGCGGTTCACTACACCATGGGCGGTGTTTGGGTAGATTACAACTTAATGACAACTGTTCCAGGATTATACGCTTTAGGTGAAGCAAACTTCTCAGATCACGGAGCCAACCGTTTAGGAGCCTCCGCATTGATGCAAGGATTGGCCGATGGATATTTCGTAATTCCTTACACTATTGGTGCATACTTAGCTGGCGACATCAGAACGAAAGCAATTCCAACCGATCACGAAGCCTTTGTTTCTGCAGAGAAAGAAGTAAAAGAAAGAATCGATAAATTGTTCGCTATTAAAGGAACCAAACCAGTAGATTATTTCCACAGGAAGTTGGGGAAAATCATTTGGGATAAATGTGGTATGGCGCGTAACGAAGCTGGCTTAAAACAAGCTATTGCCGATGTGCAGCAACTGCAAAAAGAGTTCTGGAGTGATGTTCGTGTAACGGGAGACGCTAACGAGTTGAATCCTGAATTAGAGAAAGCTGGTAGAGTTGCCGACTTCCTTGAATTGGGTGAGCTAATGTGTGTTGACGCTTTAGACAGAAAGGAATCATGTGGAGGTCACTTCCGTGAGGAATCTGCTGAGACTAGCGGTGAACAAGAAGGAGAGGCAAAACGTGACGACGAAAATTACATGTACGTTGCTGCATGGGAATATAAAGGTCCGAACACATTTGAGCTTCATAAAGAGGAGCTTAAATATGAAGTAATTAAGGTTTCTCAAAGAAGTTATAAATAAAATTGGCCTCACCCCAGCCCTCTCCAAAAGAGAGGGAGGAAGAGAAGTACAGAACTTAAAAAATTAGAATATGAGTGGAAATATGAACTTGACTCTAAAAGTTTGGAGACAAAAAAATGGCGGAAGCAAAGGAGAATTAGTTGCCTACCCGGTTTCTGATATTTCTCCTGATATGTCATTCCTTGAAATGTTCGACGTATTGAACAATCAATTGATAACAGACGGCAAAGAGCCTATCGCATTCGATCACGATTGTCGTGAAGGTATTTGCGGCATGTGCTCAATGCATATCAACGGCCACGCGCACGGTCCGAAAGACCGAGTAACCACGTGCCAATTACACATGCGTTCATTCAAAGATGGCGATACTATCGTTGTTGAACCATGGAGAGCCTCTGCTTTCCCAGTAGTAAAGGACTTAGTAGTTAACCGTTCTTCTTTCGACAGAATTATTGCAAAAGGCGGCTTCATCTCTGTGAACACAGGTAACGCGAAAGACGCGAACAGCCTTCCTATTCCTAAAGTAAATGCAGATAAAGCTTTTGAAGCCGCTGCATGTATTGGTTGCGGTGCTTGTGTTGCAACATGTAAAAACTCATCTGCAATGTTGTTTGTTTCTGCTAAAGTTGCGCAATTATCATTGTTGCCACAAGGTAAAGCAGAAGCATCTCAACGAGTATTGAACATGGTTGCTCAAATGGACGAAGAAGGATTTGGTAGCTGCACCAACACTGGTGCTTGCGAAGTAGAATGCCCTAAAGGAATTTCTATCCAAAACATCGCCATCATGAACAAAGAATATTTGAAAGCTAGTGTGGTTTCTGAGCAAGAGGCGCAGTAGTAGAGACGAATAATAATACGTCTCAACAAAACATAATAATCCTTCTCAGAAATGGGGAGGATTTTTTTATTGTCTGAACACGATTTTTAGGATTGATACGATTACAGGATTTTTCACACACAGAATCACTAATCAATCCCTCTTAGAGAAGAGGGTGTGTGGAAATGCTTGTGGGTGGAAGGGAGATGGATTAATCAACACTTCATTTCTTGCACGAATAAAATAATATCAAAGAAAATCGTTATTTTAAAACATGAATAAAATTAAACGTTTAATAATTTCTCTATTAATTCTTTCTAACTCATCACAAGCGCAAGTTTGCGCAGATGTAGAATCAGAAGTTAGTGCATTTGTAGGAGATATTATTCTAAGCTTTCAAAAGTCGGATGTAAAGAAATTTAAGGTTAAATAATCCGAACAATTTGGTCGCCAATGTCCTCTTCGAGAAACCTTCCACTACAAGTTTGAAAATGATTCTTTACTAACTCATTACACTTCTTTCTCCTTTCAAATATTTCCCATTTTGAGTGGTGATTTGAGTACCAATAGTAACTGGTTTTATAGGAGAACTGAAAATAATCAGTACATAATTAGAAATAATGAATTTCTATATGTAGCAGTCAAAGAAGAACTTATTTCACCTTATCCACCCGATTTTAAACATGAGATTTTTGAGGACGAGTATCCTGCTGAATACGATTCTATTGTTTTCGCAAAAAAAGTAGAGGAGGTAACTACCCCGTAGTTTCAATTTTGCAAATTGAAACAGATTGAATACGATTATTAATCCCTCCCTCTGTTAGATTTAGCATTTGATTTTAAGAGGAAAAGCCATAGGCAATGGCTTTGACATTAAACTTCGCTGAATCGTTTCCCGAAGCTTTCAGCTTCACGAATTGATAAATTCCTTCACCTTAGTCTCAATTTTCAAAATTGAAAGTTCAGGTTCTTTCTCCGTATTTCAATATTTATTATCTTCGTTACATGTCGGAATTTGAATTATACCAACAATACCAATCTCTACCCGACCACCTGAAAAAGGAGGTTGAAAATTTCATTGCCTTCTTGAAGCTAAAAACGCCAGAAACCAAAAAGAAAAAAACCAAGAAGTTTGGGTCAATGAAAGGAAAGATTGTATTGGCTAAAGATTTTGATGTTCCTTTAGAAGACTTTAAAGAATACATGTAATGAATATATTGTTGGATACACACACCCTGCTTTGGTTCTTAAGCGGAGATAAACAATTGTCGAAAAAAGCAAAAACAGCAATTGAAGATTCCAACAACACGTGTTATATCAGTATTGCTTCTTGTTGGGAAATCACAATAAAATATAGTTTGGGTAAACTACAAATTAAGGTTTCATTAGAGGAGTTATTCGAAGAAATAGAAAAAGAGAAATTCATCATTCTACCCATTACAAAAGATCATCTTAAAACGCTTTCTAAACTCAAGTTTCATCACAAAGATCCTTTCGACCGACTCATCATTGCATAAGCAAAAAAAGAAAAGTATTCTCTAGTAAGTGCCGATGAATATTTTGTAAAATATCCCGTAAACATCATTTGGTGACAATCTGGCATCAATCAACCCTTTTTAACACTTCGCTCACTTTTTTCTGTGCAATATCAATTACCTTAGCCGCACTGAAAATCAAAATTATGAGGGCTTCGTTTTTTATTGCTGTTGGTGCTTTGTTTACCCTATTTTCTTGCGGAAAACAAGAATTAGTAAATCCGCGAAAAGTGAGTTCTATCGTAGAATCGGTTTATGCATCGGGCACCATAATTCCTAAAAATGAACACGCTATGTTTTCTTTGGTGAACGGCATTGTTTTGAAGAAATATGTGAAAGATGGTGATGTGGTGAAGAAAGGTCAGATTCTCTACGAAATTAGCAGCGACGCTCCTTCTGCAAGAATGAACTCCATGCTTGCAGCCTATGAAAAATCGGCTGTTGATGCAGGAAACAACTCCTCTATTTTAAATGATTTACACAGCGCTTTGGAAAATGCACAAAGTAAATTCTCTTTAGATTCTGCACTCTATTTTAAATACAAAAAACTCATTTTAGTCGATGCTGTTTCGCAATTGCAACTCGATCAAGCGCAGGTGCAATACGGTATTTCGGCCAATGCAGTGAAATCGGCAAAAGAAAAATACAACTCGGCAAAAAGAGATTTGAAGGTAAGTTTATCTAGCGCTCAAAGTCAGCTCGCTTCTGCAGAAAACGACCTCAACAATTTCATCATCCGCAGCGATATAGATGGCGTAATTTTTAAGGCCTACAAAGAGATAGGCGAAACGGTAAGAATGAACGAAAACTTAGTATTGCTAGGCGATGAAAAAGCGAGAATAATTAAGATGCAGGTTGATCAAATGGATATTGAGAAGGTGAAAATCGGACAAAAAGTACTTTTCAAAACCGATGTATCGGGCAACAAAATTAGCGAAGCTACCATCTCTCGAATTTACCCATTGATGAACGAAAGTGATCAAACTTTTAGAATAGATGCTGAATTTCCCGATTCATTGTCGATGCAATATGTGCACATCACCGTGGAATCGAACATCATGATTCAAGAGAAGAAAAACACTGTGGTTATTCCGCGTAAATTATTGATGAAAGGCGATAGCGTAAACATCAATAACAATGGAAATGCAACAATAGTTGCTGTAAAAACGGGCATTCTAACTTTAGATGATGCGGAAATAATTTCGGGCTTAGGTGTAAATGCTGAATTGATTATTCCTTCAGAGAAATAATGACTTTACCTGTAAATTTAAATATCGCCAAAAGACATCTGCTTTCGAGAAAAAAACAATCGATAGTGGCCATGCTGGGCGTTACTTTTGGTATTGCCATGTTCATTCTCATGATCTCTTTCATGAAAGGCGTAAACAAGTTTCTAGAAGAAACCATGTTGTCGATGACGCCCGATATTCATTTGTTTAACGATATTAAAACCAACTACTCTAACTCTATCACCAAAGAATATTTAAACGACAGCACAAAGCTTGCGGTGGTGCGTCACCCTCGCCCTAAGGAAAGCAGCAGCGGCATAAAAAATGCGCCCAATATCATGAACGATATTCGCAAAGATCCTAATGTTTTGGCCGTAGCGCCTATGCTTACTACACAAGCTTTTTTCAATTATGGAGCGGTGCAAATTAATGGTGTAATTAATGGCGTTGATATTTTGGAAGAGGCTCGCTTATATGGACTAAAAGAAAAGATTGTAGACGGAAGAGTGGAGAATTTGCTTACCAGCGACAACGGCATCATCATGGGCGTTGGCTTGGCCAATAAACTTAATGTGCGCATGGGCGACATGGTGACTTTGGCCACCCCCAAAGGAACATCAACAAGATTGCGCATTGTAGCCACCTTTCAAATGGGTATGGCAGCTATCGACAACTCTAAAAGTTATGTAAACATTTCTACCGTTCAGCAGTTGTTGGGTAAAGACAAAAGTTATGTTACCGACATTAACGTAAAATTAAAAGACAAAAAAGTGGCGCATTTATTGGCACAAGATTATGCCTTGAAATATGGCTACAAAGCCGACGATTGGGAGCTTACCAACGCCTCGGTGCAATCATCAAACGTGGTGCGCGATGTGCTTACTTACGTGGTAAGCGCAACCATGCTTATCGTGGCTGGTTTTGGCATTTACAACATCATGAATATGTTAATTTCCAACAAACTAAAAGACATCGCCATATTGAAAGCACAAGGTTTTGCGCGCAAAGACATCATTCAAATTTTCTTAGCGCAATCTACCACCATTGGTTTCTTTGGTGCACTCACAGGAATATTGCTAGGTTTCATGCTTTCCTATGGATTATCGCGCGTACCTTTTCCAAATCAAGGCATGATAAGCTTGAAGTTCTTTCCAGTAATTTTTGAACCCATACACTATATTTTCGGAGTGATATTTGGCGTGAGCACCACCTTTGTTGCGGGATTGATGCCCTCTATCAAAGCATCGAAAATTGACCCTGTTGAAATTTTAAGAGGCTAATGGCAGAGATTTTAAGAACATATAAAGTCAATAAATACTTCACTGAACCCGAAAAATTTCATGTGATTAAGGATATCGACATGAGTATCCATACCTCTGAATTTGTAAGTATTGTGGGTAAATCGGGTTGTGGTAAATCCACCTTATTGTATTTGCTTTCTACACTCGATACCAACTACCAAGGTGAAATTGAAATAAACAACACCGTGGTAAGAGGATTATCGCAAAACGAATTGGCCAAATTTAGAAACGAAAATATTGGTTTCATCTTTCAATTTCACTTTTTATTGCCCGAATTTACTGCCTTAGAAAACGTGATGCTACCTGCCCTAAAACGTGGAAAATTCAGCAGAGAAGAAATTGAAGCGATGGCCATGGAGAAATTAGGGTCGGTGCAAATGAGAGACTTTGCGGCAAAGCCTTCGGGCAAATTATCGGGCGGACAGCAACAGCGCGTTGCCGTGGCAAGAGCATTGATCAACAATCCGAAAATTATTATGGCCGATGAACCCACCGGAAACTTAGATTCTGTGAATACAGGCTTGATATTCGATATTTTTAAAGAATTAGCCGCCAACGGCAACACGATCATTGCTGTAACTCATGACAAAGATTTCGCAGGAAAATCAGACAGAATCATTGAAATGAAAGACGGAGAGGTAGTGCGGTAGACGCCTATCTTCGAAGCAAAACAAAGCTGCACGCTCCCTTGCGCAAAACCTTTCAAACTTTTACTACATTCGCTCAAACAAAATTTTTCATGAAGCAACTCATTCAATCCTACAAAACAGGCGAACTAGGTTTATTCGATGTTCCAGCGCCGGTATGTGGCGACAACGGCGTAGTAATTAGAACTCGCTCATCACTAGTATCTGCAGGAACAGAAAAAATGATTGTTGATTTGGCGAAGAAATCGTTGATTGGTAAAGCGCAAGCGCGCCCCGATTTGGTGAAACAAGTCATCACCAAAATGAAACAAGAAGGAATAAAAAATACTTTAGAGAAAGTTTTTACAAAGTTAGATACGCCAATACCGCTGGGCTATTCATGCGTTGGTGAAGTGTTAGAAGTAGGAAAAAATATTACCGGAGTTACTGTTGGTGATCGGGTAGCATGCGGTGGCGCAGGTTATGCCAACCACAGCGAAATAAACTACGTGCCTAAAAATTTATTTGTCAAAATTCCCGATAGCGTTAGCGATGAAGATGCATCGTTTGTAACGGTTGGTGCCATTGCATTACAAGGTGTTCGACAAACGGCGCCTACCATTGGTGAACGAGTGGCGGTGATTGGTTTGGGTTTGCTCGGACAGTTAACTGTTCAGTTGCTGAAAGCAAATGGTTGTAAAGTTATTGGTACCGATTTCGACCCGCGCAAATTAGAGTTGGCCAAAGAAATGGGTGCCGATGCGCTTTGTGCGCCGGAAGATATTATTGCAGCAGCTAAAAATTTTAGTGATGGCAGAGGTGTTGATGCTGTAATTATTACCGCATCTACAAGCAGCAATCAACCCGTTGCCGATGCCGGCGAAATTTGCCGGCAGAAAGGTAGAGTGGTGATTGTTGGATTGGTAGGTATGGATATTCCGCGTGAATATTATTACAAAAAAGAATTGGAGTTGAAGTTGAGTATGGCTTACGGTCCGGGCCGTTACGATGCACAATACGAAGAACAAGGAATAGATTATCCTTTTGCGCATGTGCGTTGGACAGAGCAACGAAATTTCGAAGCTTTCATCGCCTTGATTGAAGAAGGAAAAGTTACGCCGCAAAAATTATTAACGCACAGAATCGCCTTCGAACAAGCACTAGAAGCTTACGATTTATTAGAAGGAAAAATTAAAGAATACTATTTAGGTATCGTGCTTAAATACCGCGAATCATCTAGCGGAAGCAGAAAACCTATCGCTGTAAATAATCGCAGCACCAATGTAAATCAAATCAATGTTGGATTAATTGGCGCAGGTAATTTCACCAAAGGAGTGATTCTACCCACCGTGAATAAAATATCTGCTTATACCCTTACAGGCGTGTGCACCGCTACAGGCGTTTCGGCGCACTCTACGGGCAAGAAACACAACTTTAAGTTCATCACCACCGACGCCGATGAGTTGATTCAGCACAACGAAATAAACACCGTTTTAATCACTACGCGCCACAACGACCACGGCGAAAAAGTGATTCGTGCCATTAAAGAAGGCAAACATGTTTTTGTAGAAAAACCATTAACCATAGATGAAAGCGAATTAGAAGTAATTCGTGTAAAATACACTAAGGCCGAAAAACCTGCCATCTTGCAAGTGGGCTACAACCGTAGGTTTGCACCGCTGGTTCAAAAAATGAGAGGCATCATTGGCAAGCACCAAGCATCTATCAATTATCGTGTGAATGCGGGCGTAATTCCAATGAATTCGTGGATACAAGACCCAACAGTAGGCGGCGGTAGAATCTTAGGAGAACTTTGTCATTTCGTTGATACTTGTATGTTTTTGGCGAATAGCAAACCCACTTCCGTTTTCGCAACAGCGATTAAAAAAGCCGATCAATCTATACCCGATGAAGACAACGTTAATGTAATCATCACTTT
>CAMDPJ010000003.1 GCA_945903925.1 Chryseobacterium gleum | reverse complement strand
AATCAATTCTATTCATTTCTGGATGGTAAAGCGGTCCCAAGTTACTTGTTCCAAAGAAGAACGGACCAAACATTGCGCTGGCACCCACTCTAAAAGTTCCCATTTCATTAAAACTTATTGGAACATAAACACCAAACCATTTGTAATCCCAACGAGGTGTAATGGAGTAGTTACTTATTTCGTGAATTTTGGTGGCTTTAGAATTGAATTTTATGGCCTGAAAAGCAGTGGCATTGATGTAGAAATTTTTCCAGATGTTATAATCTATCTGCAGCGAAAGAGCTGTGGGTAAATTCACGTTATAGTTTTGGTCTGATGGTAGTGGAGGAAAGTTCGCATTTACTGTGCTATCAAAAGCTTGAAGATCGGTAGGATCGATGTCTTTAATATCCCAATGAGAAATATTAGGATAAAAGTCGTTGGTATGGCTGCCGCGTTTGTATTTTATACTACCTAAATCAAGCAATGAAAATCCTACTTTTAATTTGTATTTGTTTTCATTACGCGCCGATTTTTTTTCGCCATCCATTTCATAGGCATGTTTTTCTGAGTGTGGTCTCCATTCGTACACAGCACCAAAATCTCCGCCCAAGCCAAGGGTGGCGTTAGGGTCGAAAGGATTGAAGTAAATGGTTTCATCATCAAAATTTGCCGAGTAACCGTATGAAAGTATATCGCTGTTGGTTATGGTAAGCGTTGTGTCGTCTTCAATTTTTAGCGTAGATGCGGGTGAATTTAAGTGCAATGCTCCGTATCCTTGCAGCATCTTCACTCTTATTGCCGATTTAAAATAGTGATGTTTGGTTTTGTAAACTTCTCGTCCGTAGGTAAGTCCAAATTCTCCCCAAGCCATTCCTTGTATGTTAAAGTTGTTTTGCAAGAATGATTTCCCCCATAATTCTTGCACATCATAATTGTGGTAAAGTTGTCTTAAAAATTCTGTCGATACATTATCCGCATTCAAAATCAGGCGGGCTTTTGAAGTAAATGCAATAGAATTCTTTTCGTTCAAAGTTAGCATAAACGAAGGGCCTTGAAGTTGATTGGAAAGTATTAAAGAAGAGGAAGTTTTTTCTTTATCGTAGCTCAAAAAATCTTTTATAAAATATTTGTCAAGCGGTGCCTGCATAAATCCTTGTTTCAAATAAAAAAAGTTATTTTGAAAGCAAGAATTGTTGGCCACTAATAGTATGTCGAGTTTGTATCTGTTGTCTACAATGGAAGCGGGTTGAAGATCTATACCGTTTACTCCGGCGTAATTACTATTTAAATATCCTAAAAAATCTTGTGCTTTTGCACTTAAGCTAAGGATGATTAGTAGAAAGAGAAATGCTTTTTTCATGAGGCGAATATAGTAAAGAAGTCAAAGATTTAAGCTTCGTATTTCATTGCTTTTTTTACCATTTGTAATTTCTTTTTGTAAACTTCGATATCGGAGGTCATACGTGTTACTTTTTCGAGCAAATCCAGAATCATAGGATTGTCTTTTTTAGCGTGTTTAAAGAAGCCTAAGTTGTTTTCAAATTTTATTTTGTCTTCTTCTAATGTTTTTATTTTTTCACGAACGTGATTTATTTCATCGCTAAATAAATCATCTATTTTTAATTGGTGATAAGCTTCTAGTTTTGTGTTGAATTTCAGTTCCTCAATTTCATCCTTGCTTAACTTATGAGTGCTAAGCACAGTTTTTATTTTCTCGAAGAAAGAACTGCTGATGTCGTTGGGTGTTTTAATGTTGTCGGTTAAATACCATTGTTTAAGCTGTGCTACAATATCTTCTTTCGAAGTTAGTTTTTCTACATTGTTAAGCATTTCTTTTTTGTTTCCTAAAGCTGCTAAACCATTGGCTTTGTCATCTTCTTTTTGTTGTTTAATTTGATTGAAAAACGAGTTGCATATTTCATGAAATTTAGTCCATAATTTTTGTTCATCACGAGGATGTGCTTGTCCCATTTCTCTCCATTTCCTTTGAAGTTTTGTTAAGGCGAAAGCTTTATCTTCATTGCTTTTTATCTCGTCGTTTATGCAATTTTGAGCAACATCACACAACTCTAATTTTTCTTTTTTGTATTGTTGAAAGCTCTCTTTCAACGCGTCATAAAAAACAGCTTTTTCTTTAAAGAAGTTGTCGCAAGCAGCGCGATATCTATTCCATAGTGCATTTGATAGTGCTTTAGGAACGTGACCGATTTCCTTCCACTCGGCTTGTTTAGCAATTACCAAATCGGTTTTGGTGCGCCATTGTTTTTCTTTGGTGAGGGGTTCGCTAATAATATTTTCAAGGAAGGAGATGATTTGTCCTTTGGCTAAAGCATTTTCTTCTTCTTTGGCTTTCGATTGCACGTTAATTTGGGCCAATTTATCGATTATGATTTGTGAGAGGTCTTTAAATTTTTGCCAAAATTCATCGCGTAATTCTTTTTTAACCGGACCAACATCAAACCATTGTTTTTGTAACTCCTTAAAGGTGTCACCAATACGGTTGGATTTAGTGCTAAGTTCTTCCAGCTTTTTTAAGAGTTCCTCTTTAAGTTGCTGGTTGCGCTTTAAATCGTGGTCTTGTATAGCCTTGTAAATATTAATGTTGTAATTAAAATCTTCAATCAATTTAAGGAATTGATAGCTGAGCTGTTTGTTTTGAGCAGAACCATCGTCGCTCAGTTTGCCCCATGCCTCCATAATTTCCTTTTTCTGCTGAATTGCTTTGCCAATTTGCTGCTCGGTTTTTACCAACTCTTGCAATTGAGCAATAAGGTTTTGTTTGTTTGGGGTGTTTTTTTCTTCTAACATAATTTAAAGCCTAAGCCCTAAATTTATTGAAAAACAGCAGAATAGCGAATTATTTAACAAATAAATTTACTAAATCATCTACTCTAAAGAATCGTCCGCGAATGGTATTGGTAAGAATGATAATGGTACCATGAACTTGAGGTACTCTAATAAATAAGCTTCGGTATCCTTTCCACCATCCGCTATGAAAAATGATTTTTCCTACGTTTTTGCTGTTGCGCAATCGCCATCCTAAACCATATGCTCCGCCAGCTGTTGTCATGCTGTCTGTTCTTGGCTTCCAAGCTTCTTCCAGCAAGTTGCAAGGCACCAACTTACAGTCGTATAGGGCTTGGTCGAATTTCAATAAATCGTAAATGTTTGAGAAAACACCTTTGTCGCCCATCACCCCATCAAGGTAATCGAAATAGATAGGTCTTAAATCGCCCAAGTGACCGTAAGTAGCGTCTTTCAATTGATCTCTGCTTTCGTTGTGAAAGATACATGTGTTGTTCATGCCAAGCGGAGTGAATATAGAATCTTTCATGTACTTGTCGTAGCTCATTCCTGTTAATTTCTCAATTATAGAGGCCAGTACCAAGTAGTTGGTGTTGTTGTAGTAGAAATGCGCATTGGGTCTTCCGCCGCTAGGGTTGTGTTGATTGAATAATTGTAGTACATCATTATTAGAGATGCTACCTTTGTCCCAACCCCAATATTCATCTGTTAAGTACATGTAATTAGGCAAGCCCGAAAAATGCGATAATAGCATTTCAACAGTGATGCCTTTGTATTTAAATTCTGGAAGTATGTTGTGTACACTGTCTGTTAATTTTAGCTTACCTAAATAAATTTGTCTTAAAATAGCGTACGACGTAAAAGGCTTGGTGGCCGAGGCCAATTGAAAGTTCGAGCGAAGACAAATGCTGTCTGATTTACTTTTATAATTGCCCAAGCCATGACAAGCTTGATAGTATATATTGTCGTCTTTGGCTATGAGCACGGTACCGCTAAAAAAAGTCTCATCAAAGTGGTTTTGAAAAAAGGCTTCTATTTTTTTAACCAATTCTGAATCTACAGGAATATATTCGCGACTTGGGATTTCAACGATGACTTCGTGTTCTTTTTTTATGGGATCACCCGATGTTTCTTCATTGCATGAATGTGTGATGCCAGCTAGTAATGCCAAGCCAACCGAGATGATGAATGATTTTCGAAAAAGTTTTATCTTAATACTCTTGCTCAAGTGGAACAATATTTGTTAATTCACAGCAATAAAATTATGATTTAATCTTCTGCAATGAAAAAACTTTACCCATATTTTACCCTCTTCTTATTGTTGATAATTATAGCGTGTAACAGTCCGAAATCCCTAACCAAAAAGGGGAGTGAGCTTTATAAAGTAGGTATGTACAATGAGGCAACCGATTATTTTATTAGAGCTATTGCTAAGCGTGCCGACTATTTGGAAGCAAAAACAGCATTGAAAATGTGCGCAGATAAAGTGATGGATATTAAAGAAGATACTTTTTTTGTGGCTAATAATAGAGGCGACTGGGGCGCGGTGGTGTATACTTATTTGGATATGCAGAAGTATGCGGAGAAAGTGAAGGGCGGACAAGTTACCTTGTCTATTGCGGGGCATTATACCGAAGATTATGAAATTGCAAAATCCAACTATTTAGATGAAAGATTTCGTAGAGCGAATTTACTTTTAGAAAAAGAAAATTTTTCGGCAGCTGAAAGCATATTTAATGAAATCTCCTCTTTAGATCCTAACTATAAAGATGTAGAGCAATTAAAAAAATATGCACGTGTTGAGCCTTTGTACAGAAATGGGTTAGATGCTATGAAAAAAGAAAAGTACCGTTCTGCTTTTTACGCTTTTCAAAATGTGGTAAATCAAGATGCTAGCTATAAAGATGCGGCAGCACAAATGAGTGAGGCTTTAACGCAAGCCCAATATACTGTGGCGTTCATGAAGTTTAACAATTATACTTCTGAGGCTGCTGCTGCCGAGCAATTGGCTTCAAGAATTATCAATACTGTAATAGGCAATAAAGGTCCGTTTTTAAAAGTGATCGACAGGCAGCACTTAGATTTGTTATTGAAAGAACAGAAATTATCGATGACCGGAGCTGTAGATGCCAGCACTGCTGTTAATGCTGGTAATTTAATTGGCGCTAAGGCTGCGTTAATGGGTTCTGTTTTAGATGTTAAGTATTTCGATACGCCTGCAAATGGCAAAACAGTGAAAGGGTATGAATCTTATAAAGTGCAAAAAATTAATGCGCAAACCAACCAGCCTTACTTTGAAACGAATTACAAAAAAGTGACTTATACCGAATATCAAGGAAGCCGCCAGGTGACTATGTCTTTTGAGTTTAAAATGGTTTCTGCAACAACAGGGGAATTGCTGTTAACAGGAATAAAAACATTAACACAATCTAGTTCGGTTCATTATATTCAATACGGAGGTAATCGCGATAATTTGTGCTCTGGCACTTGGTATTCAATGAATGTAACGAGTCCGCAAGACGTTGTTTACAGCAATTACGAGCAAAAAAATCAAATTCAAAATTTACTGAAAAGCTCTGCTAATTTAGAGACTAAAGAAAGTTTGTTGCAAAAGCTATACGATCAAATAAGCTCATCTGTAGCTAGAGAAATTTACACTTACAATCCCGAAAAATGAAAAACATACGATACTTAATTTGCGCAATTATTTTTCTTTTTTCGTGTTCGGGAAGCAAAGAAATTGCTCAGAATCAGGAGTCGAAAAAACATGATAAAATGGAAGTGCCTCATTGGGTGAATGAAAGACCATCTTCCTCTATTTATTATGTAGGGATTGGCTACGCCTCTAAAAAAACATCACCGGCAGATTTTCGAGATATTGCAAAAAAAAATGCATTAAACGATTTAGCAAGCGGTATTTCGGTTATTGTATCTACAAATTCGGTATTGTCGCAGTTGGAAACAAATAATTTATATAGAGAAGAGTTTAAGCAAGATATTAAAGTAAGTGTGAATGAGCAATTGCAAAATTACGAAGAGGTTTCTACTTATGAGAATGCGGAGGGCGTTTGGATGTATTATCAATTGTCGAAAAGTGAATATCAAGCAACTAAACAAAAAGAAATTGACGCCGCTGTTTATCAGGGTTTAGATTATTTGAAGAAGGGTATTGATTTCAAAGCGCAAGGTCGATACAAAGATTGTTTGCTTTCTTATGTTTCGGGCATGGAGAAAATTAAAAAACATTTAGATCAGTCTTTAGAAACACAGCTAGATGGCAAAGTAATTTATTTAGGAAATGAATTGTTTAACGGTTACCGCGCAGTAATGAATGAAATTGTTATTGATGCGCAAGAGGAAGTGTATCGCTGTAAAATTGGTGCTGCAGGTTCTATGCCATTTGCAGTTAAAAGTATTGATGGTAAAAGGTTGTCGGCTATTCCTTTGCAAATTGAAATCAAGAAAGATTTGTATGCTTATTCGCAAGGGCTAAGTGATGTTAACGGTATGTTCACCGTAAATGTAGGTAAGGTAAGCCGACAAACATCAACGCAGTATGTTCAAGTGGGAATAGATGTAAAACAAATTTTAAGAGAGGCCGCGGTTAGCTCACTTATCTCTAAGCTTTTTATGCTGGTAACACCCTTAAGTGAGAAAATTAACATTGAAGCTTTGCCTGTTTTTGTGATGATTAAATCGCTAGAAAAATGCAATGGCGCATTGCTGTCGCAAAAGTGGTTAGATGGTGCTTTTAGAGAAGCTTTGGTGACCAATGGTTTTATTCCAGTGAGCAATGCTGAGAAAGCCGATTTAATTGTTGAGATTAACGCAGACGCATCAGATGCTGTAAGCAACAGCGACAATGGGATGCAGTTTTTTGCTTCGATGTTAAATGTAGAAGTGAGTTTAAAAGATAAATCTACCGACCATTTGATTTACCAAAATAATCTTACCCCAATAAAAGGCACTCAATTGTCTTTCCAAAAAGCTGCAGACGACGCTTATATAAAGGCAGTAAAGAAAATAAAACTTAATATAGCTTCCGATTTGATGAAGGCCTATTTACAATAACCACAAATATTTGCATCTTTGTATCAGTAAGTTATATTTTACAATCAGAAATATGAAATGGAATTTTGTAAGAGTATTAACGCTATTGGCGTTTGTTTTTATCGATACATCTGCATTGGCTCAAGATGGTCCGTCATTAGAATATGTGGCTTTTCTGCGAGACAAAGGTAAGCCCGTAGATGCGGTAACAGTAGTACTTTATGAGGGAAGTGTAAAAGTTAAAGACTTTACAACAGGACCCAACGGCCAATTTATTTTCTACATTCCTTTTAATAGAGAATACACGATAGTTGTTCAAAAAGCAGGATATATTAAAGAAACGATTAATATAAATACTGCTTTTCCCGAGCCAGGCAAAGAAGAAAATATGTCTACCGACATGAATATAAAGATGTATGCTTTCCCAAAAGATGGAAGGACAATCTTTTTTGATGAACCTGTAGCAAAAGTTTTTTTTCAAGATGATATTGGTGGTTTCGATTACGATTTAAATTATGAAAAAACCATTAAAACAAAGTTAGATGCGATAGAGGCTTTTGTTGCAGCAAAAGATAAAGTATTCGATGATGCCAAAAAAGCAGAGGCAGCAGCTATTGCAGCGGCAGATTTCGAAAAGAAAAAGACGGAAATAGATGCGGCTAAAGAGGAGTCCATTAAATCACAAGCATTAGCAAAACAAAAAGAAGAAGAGGAGAGAAAGAAGACAGCGGAAGCCAATGCAGCCGAAGAGGCTCAGCGCTTAGCAGCTATAGAATCCAAGCGTAAAGAAGAAGAGTCAAAGAAATTACAAGAGACAGAAAGATTGCGTCAGGAAACTGAAATGGCTAAGGTGGAGGTCGAAAAAGAAAAGAATAGATTGGCAGCCGAAGCAGCTAAAACAGCTGCAGCAGAAGAACAACGAAAGAAAGATGTAGAGCGTTTAAAAATGGAAGAAGCTAAGAAAAAAGAGTCTGCAGAGTTAGCTGCTTTAGCTGCTAAAAATAAGGAAGCAGAAGAAGAGAAGATGCAAGCAGAAAAAGCTGCAGAAGCTGCTAAAATCGCCGAAGAAGAAAGACTTAGAAAAGAACAAGAAGAGAAGGCTAAAGCTGAGGAAGCTAAAAAAGTGGCTGCCAAAGCAGAAGCAGAAAAACTTCGTTTGGCCGAGGAAGCTGCAAAAATTAAAGCCGAAGAAGAAAGAATTCAAAAGGAAAAGGCAGCAGAAGAAGCGCGCAAAGCCGAAGCAGCAAAAAGTGCCGCCGCCGCCGCCGAAGCCGCTAAAATTGCCAAAGCTGCCGAAGAAGTTCGTTTGTTAGAAGAAGCCAAAAAAGCAGCTGATGCTGAAGCAGCCAGAGTAGCCCTAGAACAAAAAGAAGCAGAGGCAAGAAAAGCGGTTGAAGCGGAAAGACAGAAAAAATTAGAAGAATCGGCCAAACAAAAACAACAAGCCGAAGAGTTGGCTAGATTAGAAGAACAAAGAAAAGCCAAGGAAGAGAGAGATAAGGCAGAAACTGAGCAAAAAAGAATAGCCGAGGAGAACTTAAGACTAGATGCGGATTCTGCTCGATTAACAGCTTTAGCCGACGCAAGAATTATAGCGGCACAAGATTCAGTTTATACAGCGCAGTTGACCGAACAAAAAAGATTGGCCGATATAGAAAAAGTGAAATTAGAAGAAGCTAAAAAGAAAGAAGAAGAGGCGCGTTTGGCCAATCAAGCCGCTAGTACAAAAGCTGCAGAAGAAGCTCGCTTAGCTGCTGCAGCTAAAGCCTCTGCCGATGAGGCCGAAAGAAAAAGACAAGAAGAAGAGCTTCGTTTGGCTACTCAAGCTGATGCAGCTAAAAAAGCTGCCGATGCAGCCAACGCTAAAGCATTGGCAGAACAAAGATTGTCAGAACTAAGAGCTGCTCGTGAAAAAGCTACCGCAGATAGCATGGCGGTGGTTTCTGAACAAGCTGAAGCTGCTCGATTGGCTGCCGAAATCGAAAAAAAGAAAAAGGAGGCTTTGATCATCAAGTATAAAGAGCAGTTGGCACAAGAGCAAAATACTATTGTTAAAACTACTGATACAAAAGAGGTGGATTACAACAACAAAGAACAAACAGAGAAATTCCTATCTGAATTGGCTAAAAAATATGCAGAAGGTATAACTAAAGAGGTAATCACAGAGCCAAAAAGAACGATTAATCGCTTTGTTGTGGTGAAATCTGGACAAGCCAATGAATACAAGGAAATTAGATATGCTTGGGGAGGATTGTATTATTTCAAAGACGGCCAAACCATTACTGCGCAAACATTTAATCAAGAAACTAAGAAACAATAGGGACTATTTTTCGTAAGGTCGAAAAATCGTTTAAAGTTTAATGTTCAAAGTTCATTGTTAGCTGTGTTTTAGTAACTCACAACATTACAATTTAGCTAACATTGAACTTTGAACATTAAACATTGAACTTATTTTCTATGGACGTAAATTATACGAAGAACGAAGAAAAAATGAAGCTTCTTTTGACAGAAATGAACAAGAAGCTTCTTGCTGTTATGCCTTCTGTTAAAGCTGTTGCTAAGTTGCACGATAAAGGAAAACTGAGTGCGAGAGAAAGAATAAATCTATTGTTAGATAAAGAGTCACAGACTTTAGAAATTGGTGCTTTTGTGGGCGATGGCATGTATGAAGAACATGGCGGATGTCCCTCTGGTGGCGTTGTTGTGGTTATCGGACAAGTGAGTGGAAAGCAATGTGTGGTAGTGGCGAATGATGCCACTGTAAAAGCTGGCGCGTGGTTTCCCATCACAGGTAAAAAGAATTTGCGCGCTCAGGAAATAGCCATGGAAAATCGTTTGCCTATTATCTATTTAGTAGATAGTGCTGGCGTTTATCTTCCCTTGCAAGATGAAATTTTTCCCGATAAAGAACACTTTGGTAGAATATTTAGAAACAATGCGATTATGTCGTCGATGGGCATTACGCAAATTGCGGCGGTAATGGGAAGTTGCGTTGCTGGTGGTGCGTATTTGCCCATTATGAGTGATGAAGCGTTAATCGTAAAAAAAACAGGAACTATCTTTTTAGCTGGCTCTTATTTGGTGAAAGCGGCTATTGGCGAAGATGTAGATAATGAAACTTTAGGAGGTTCTCATACACATTGTGAAATATCTGGTGTTACCGATTATGAATGTGAAAATGATGAAGATTGTTTAGAGAAAATTCGTGGCTTGGTAGATAAAATTGGGGGCGGACAAAATGCAGGTTTCGACAGAAAAAAATCTGTTGTACCAAAAGAAAAAGCGCAAGACTTGTATGGCCTATTTGCTTCGGCATCTAACAAGCCTCACAACGTAAAAGAAATTATTGCAAGAATTGTAGATGGTTCTGATTTCGAGGAATACAAAGAAGGATTTGGCAAAACTATAGTGTGCGGTTATGCGCGCATTGATGGATGGGCCGTGGGAATCGTTGCGAACAACCGCGGTGTTATTAAATCGGCAAAAGGAGAGATGCAGTTTGGAGGCGTTATTTATTCCGACTCTGCAGATAAAGCAACACGCTTTATTTTAAATTGTAATCAGAAAAAAATTCCTTTGGTTTTCTTACAAGATGTAACAGGCTTCATGGTGGGTTCTCGCTCTGAACATGGTGGAATCATTAAAGATGGCGCGAAGCTGGTGAATGCAGTAGCAAATTCAGTAGTGCCTAAATTCACTATTGTAATTGGTAATTCTTACGGCGCAGGAAATTATGCTATGTGCGGAAAAGCGTATGATCCGCGATTAATTGCAGCTTGGCCAACAGCGCAAATTGCAGTGATGGGAGGAGAGCAAGCCGCTAAGGTTTTGGCTCAAATTCAAATCGCTACTTTAAAAGCAAAAGGCGAAGAGGTCAATAAAGAAAAAGAAGATGAATTGTTCGCGAAAATAAAAGCACGATACGATGCGCAAACTTCCCCATATTATGCAGCAGCGCGTTTGTGGGTTGATGCGATTATCGATCCTTTAGATACACGCAAATGGATTGCTCAAGGAATATTGGCTGCTAATAATTCGCCCATTACAAAGCAGTTTAGTGTTGGGGTTATTCAAACGTAGTTGTTTTTTTAAAAGGGGAGTTCTAAAAATTAAAATGTTAATAACCAGTTAATTAAATCAATAATTCAATTGGGGAAATATATTTTTTTAAGAATTCATCAACCTTGTTTTGTTTTTTGCTGGCACAACCTGACTCCTATAAATTTTGTTTATGATATCATTTTATTTTTGTTTAACAAATGATTGAAAAAGTTAAACAATAATACCATATATTCGCCCCATGAAAACATCTGTGTATAGAAAAGAAAGATTTAATGCAGCGCACCGATTGCATAATCCTGCCTTAAGTGATGAGCAGAACAAAGAAATTTTTGGCAAATGCAATAACCCTAATTTTCACGGACACAATTATGAAATTATTGTTAAAGTAACCGGTTATGTTGATGAACAAACTGGCTACGTTATAGACATGAAGATTTTGCGAGAAATATTGAATGAACATATTGTTGAGAAATTTGATCACCGCAACTTAAACCTTGATACCGAAGAATTTAAGCACTTAAATCCTTCAGCAGAAAATATTGCGCGAGTATGTTACAATATTATCCGACCGCAAATTGATACATCATTAGACCTTAAAATTTACTTGTATGAAACAGAAAGAAATTATGTTGAATTCCCTGCTTAGGGAGAATCATATTACATTGAGTGATGATGAAATTGGTGATGAACATTTCAGCACAGGTATTAATACACCTTTGCGCGCAGATGCCTTTGCTTTCAGTGATGCCGAGAAAATCAAAAAGATTGAGCTTCATTTTGAGCAAATTATGCAAACGTTGGGCTTAGATTTAACGGATGATAGTTTAAAGGGAACGCCGCATAGAGTGGCGAAAATGTACATCGAAGAAATTTTTAGTGGTTTGAATCCCAACAATAAACCTAAGATGGCTTTGTTCGATAACAAATACCAATACAATCAAATGTTGGTAGAGAAAAACATTACTTTCTTCAGCAACTGCGAGCATCATTTTGTACCTATCATTGGTAAAGCCCATGTGGCTTATATTTCATCGGGTAAGGTGATTGGATTATCTAAGTTGAATCGCATTGTAAATTATTTTGCCAAACGGCCGCAAGTGCAAGAAAGATTAACGGTACAAATTGGTAAGGAGTTGCAAGAAATATTAGGAACTCATGATGTGGCTGTATTGATTGATGCCCAGCATTTATGCGTTTCTTCGAGAGGCATTAAAGATCGCTCTTCTTCAACTGTGACATCTTTTTACAGTGGTAAATTTGAGGCAACAGCAACGCGAGAAGAGTTTTTAAAATACATTCATTGAACAACTAATGGTGAACCCAATCGATAAAGATAAAACTACAGAAACACCTTCTTTACTTCCATATCCGCATCATATTGGCAGTATAGTTGTGCGTCCCGAAGATCAAGGAAAAATTAAAGGAAGAGCTTATTCGGCTATGCAAGAGCAAACCACTAAGCAGTTGATGCAAATTCAAAAGCAAGCTGAATTGTTGGCTGCGCAGGCCAATGAAATTAGACGAAGAGTGGAAGTGAGCGAGAAGATTTATGACGCTAAAATGTCATTCGAACCTTTTATTGGCCACACTTATCATCTTTACCTAAGAATAGATGAATATGTGTTGATGATGATCGGTCCGGATGAATGGGGGCGAAGCAAGAAAAACAATTTAGAATTTATTTCTTCTGTGAAGTTGTTGAGCGATCATACTTGGGAAATAGAATCATAAAATGTTTACCTTTCTTTAGCAAACAACATTCTTTTTCCTTTTGTTTCATCAAATATTTTTCCATTATCATATACTAAATTACCATTTACTAAAGTGTGTGTTATGGTGCTTTGAAATTGATCATTGTGGAATGGCGGCCATCCGCAAAGCGATAGTGAGTTTTCTTTTTCAACTGTCCATGGTGCTTTAAGATTTACCAAAACCAAATCAGCAAAGTAGCCTTCACGCAAAAATCCTCTTTGTTTAATTTTGTATAGCTGTGCTAAATTATGACTCGTTTTTTGCACAATTTCTTGCAATGAAATTTCTCCTTTGTGGTATAACTAGATAGAAAAATTAAGGCTCAAGGCAAAGAGGGTTTAAATTTATGCAGTATATTCGTTTAACTGTTTCTTATTTAATGTTGAACAAATGAGCAATTCAAATTATACCATAAGCGATCTAGAGGTCTTATCGGGAATTAAAGCCCATACTATTCGTATTTGGGAAAAAAGGTATAATATTATTTCTCCACAAAGGACAGAAACCAATATTCGATTTTATTCTAACGACGACTTGAAACACTTGTTGAATATAAGTTTTTTAAATAAGCACGGCCACAAAATATCTAAAATAGCCGATCTCAATCATACTCAAATCGCTGAGCAAGTTGCCTCTGTTAATATTGTAGCTTCGGGCAACGAAGAGTATATAGACAACCTTATTGTTGCTATGATCGATTTAGATGAAGCGTTGTTCGAGAAAATTTTTAATTATTCCTTGATCAAATCGGGATTTGAGAGCACCATTAGTAATGTCATTTTCCCCTTATTATCTAGAACTGGCGTCATGTGGCTTACAGGCTCTATTAATCCTGCGCAAGAGCATTTTATTAGTAACTTAATTCGTCAGAAATTGATTGTGGGAATCGACAGTTTACCAAAATATTATGCTAAAGATGCACCAAAAGCAATTTTGTTTTTGCCAGAAAATGAGCTTCATGAAAGTAGCTTGTTGCTGTATAATTATATGTTGAAGGCGAGAGGGTACCACACTTATTATTTTGGGCAAAGCGTGCCCTTGGTGGATTTGAAAAGGGTGTTAGAAATCACTAAAGCCGATGTGGTGTTATGTGTAATAACGGTTGATATTAGAGCGAATTTGTTTGCCGATCTTATTGCCGAAATGGAGAAATTGCCAAAGAAAACCAAGATTCTTTTGTCGGGAAGAGCTATCTTTGAAAGTAAAGTCAAATTCTCCAATAAGTTCAAGGTTTTTAAGAATCAAAAGGAATTAATTGACTTACTGTAGTTGTGTTAAGCAAGTGTTGTTGTTGTTGTTGTTGTTGTTGTTGTTGTTGTTGTTGTTGTTGTTGTTGTTGTGTTGCCGCTAATAATGTTTAACATATTTGTGAATCTGTTAAACAAAACATATATTTGAAATAAGTAAAGCAGATGGATAAAGTATTGCAAAATAAGAAAGTGGTTATTATAGGTTCGGGGTTTTCGGGCTTGTCGGCTGCTTGTCACTTGGCTAAAAAAGGTGCCCATGTTGTGGTGTTAGAGAAGAACGAGCAGGCTGGCGGTAGAGCTAGGTTGTTTGAAGAAAAAGGCTATCGTTTCGATATGGGGCCAAGTTGGTATTGGATGCCCGATGTGTTTGACAAATTCTTTAAGCATTTTGGTAAAACCACCGACGATTACTACAATTTAATTCGTTTAAATCCTTCTTATCAAGTTATTTTTGGCAAAGACGATAAAGTAAATATTCCTTCAAACATGCAAGAGTTGCACGAATTGTTTGAAAGTATAGAGGCGGGCAGTAGCAATCAGTTAGAGGCTTTTTTGAAAGATGCGGCTTTTAAGTATGAAGTGGGAATGAACGATTTGATTTATACCTCTGGAAGTTCGATGACCGATTACTTAAACATGAAAGTATTTAAAGGCTTAATGAAGACCGATATTCTTACTCCTTTTTCTAAATATGCAAGAAAGTATTTTAGCAATCCTAAGCTTTTACAAATCATAGAATTTCCAGTTTTATTTTTGGGTTCAACACCTCAAAATATTCCAGCGTTGTATAGTTTAATGAATTATGCCGATATGCAATTGGGCACTTGGTATCCTATGGGAGGTATGCATAAAATTGTGGAGGCAATGACCACCTTAGCGAAATCTTTAGGTGTTGAGTTCGTGTTTAATTCTGCGGTCGACAAAATCATTTCTGAAAATGGAGAAGTGAAGAAGGTTAAGGTAGGTGAAGTTTTTTATGAAGCCAATTATGTTGTTGCTTCTGCCGATTACGAGCATGTTGAACAAAATTTATTAGAACAAGAAAATAGAAAGTACGATGCTAAGTATTGGGACAAGCGAGTTCTGGCTCCATCGTGCTTAATTTATTATGTGGGTGTAAGTAAGAAGGTTAAAAATTTACAGCATCACAACTTGTTTTTTGATGCGGATATGAGTCTTCATGCCGATGAAATTTACACCAATCCTTCTTGGCCAACGCAACCTTTGTTTTATGTTTCTTGTCCGAGCAAAACCGATAAATCTGTAGCTCCAGAAGGCTGTGAAAATCTATTTTTGCTGATTCCTGTAGCACCTGGTTTAAAAGACAATGAAGAAATAAAACAACAATATTTCGAAAGGATAATGAAACGATTGGAAGAGCATACAGGTGAATCAATACTTCCATTTATAGAATACCAAAGAAGTTATGCTCAATCTAATTTTATAAAAGATTACAACGCCTTTAAAGGCAATGCATACGGCTTGGCCAACACTTTAATGCAAACGGCTTTTTTAAAGCCATCTTTAAAAAGTAAAAAAGTAAAAAATTTGTATTATACAGGGCAACTAACAGTGCCTGGTCCGGGTGTTCCACCAGCCATCATTTCAGGAGAAATTGTAGCCACAGAAATATTGAAAACAATTAAAATTAAACAGCATGAAACAGCTATTTGATAAGGTGTCGCGCGAAACCAGCAAGAACATCACCAAAACATACAGCACTAGTTTTTCATTGGGCATTTACTGTCTCGACAAACAATTTCATGAGCCTATTTATGGCATTTATGGTTTTGTTCGACTGGCCGATGAAATTGTAGATAGTTTTCATGGTTTTCAAAAAGAGAAATTGCTCGCCGATTTCAAAAAGCAAACTTTTCAGGCCATAGAGGACGGAATTAGTTTGAATCCTGTTTTAAATAGTTTCCAAGAAGTGGTAAACAATTATCATGTCGATATAGAATTGATTGAAACATTCTTGCAAAGCATGGAAGCCGATTTAACGCAAACGGTGCATGATGAGCAGTCGATTAAGACATATATTCTTGGTTCTGCCGAAGTAGTAGGGTTGATGTGTTTGCGTGTTTTCACAGAAGGCAACAATCAACAATACCAAGATTTAAAGGATTCGGCCATGCGCCTTGGTGCCGCCTTTCAAAAAATAAATTTCTTACGCGATCTAAAAGCCGATTACAAAGATTTAGGTAGAACGTATTTTCCCGATATCAATTTGAATAATTTTACCAATGAAGATAAAGTAAGAATTGAAGCAGAGATAGAAGCAGATTTCAATGAAGGTTTAATAGGAATTAAGCGTTTGCCAAAAGGTTCTGTATTTGGGGTTTACACCGCTTATATGTACTACCGAACTTTATTTCATAAAATAAGAACCTTGCCTTCCGATAGAATTTTAACCGAAAGAATTCGCATTCCTAATAACACGAAAATTGGCTTGCTTCTTCAGTCCTATTTTAAATACAGAACTAACGCATTGTAATGAAATCTTTTTTTTTCTATATTTTATTTTTGGGAACATTAACGATTAGCGCTGCTAATTTAGTGGAATTAAGAAATTTATTGTTTGTAGCCCCAAGTAGCGAGGCCACCACCAAACTAATTATAGAGAAAACCAAATATGCCGATGAAAGTTCTGCTGTTTTGCTTGGGTATAATGGAACCGCAACAATGCTTATGGCTAAACATGTTGTGTTGCCTACATCCAAGTACGCTTATTTTCATGAAGGTAGAGCTTTGCTAGAAAAAGCAATTAAAGCGATGCCTTATAGTATCGAGTTGCGCTTTCTTCGTTTTTGTGTGCAGTGCAATACTCCCTCTTTTTTGGGGTATAACGATGCAATGTTGGTCGATAAAATTATGTTGATTGGTTATTTACAATCAGAGGTATCTAAAGGTGATCTCGATTTAAAAACCAGAATAAAAAATTATTTACTTAATAGTAAAAAGATAAATGGAGTAGAAAAATCAAACATCAAAGATTTATGAGTACTAAGCAAGAACATGTGCTGCTAGTAGATGAACGTGATCACTTATTGGGTACCATGGGAAAAATGGAAGCACATCAAAAAGGATTGCTTCATCGCGCTTTTTCTATTTTTATTTTTAACGATAAAAATGAATTGCTTTTGCAAAAAAGAGCGTTGGACAAATATCATTCTGCTGGTTTGTGGACCAACACTTGTTGCAGTCACCAACGTTTTGGTGAAACTACCATGGAAGCTGCACACAGAAGATTGCAAGAGGAAATGGGCTTTGATTGTTACATGGAGAAAAGTTTCGATTTTATTTATAAAACCGATTTTACCAATGGTTTGAGTGAACATGAGTTTGATCATGTGTTAATCGGACATTACAATGGTGATGTTAAGTTTAATAAAGAGGAAGTTTGCGCCTATAAGTATCTGACTTTAGACGCTGTTAAAAAAGATATGGCGAAAAATGCCGAACAATACACTTTTTGGTTCAAAATTGTCTTTGAGAAAATTTATGAACAACTGAAATACAATTCTCTTAAAAAGTTAAGCGCTTAATGAATATCGCCATTGTAATATTTACTTTTTTTGCCATGGAAGGTGTAGCTTGGCTTACGCATCGTTTTGTGATGCACGGTTTATTGTGGTTTTTACATAAAGATCATCATCAGGTAGAACCTGGCTTTTTTGAAAGGAATGATGCCTTCTTTCTGATTTTTGCTACGCCAGGATTCTTGCTTACCCTGTTTGGAACCTTCAACGATTTTAATGCCGCTTTCTATGTGGGCTTGGGTATTACTATTTATGGTTTCGTCTACTTTTTAGTACACGATGTTTTTATTCATCAACGTCTTCCCATCCTTAAGAAGAGCAACAATATTTATTTGCGCGCCATTAGAAAAGCACACAAAATGCACCACAAACATTTAGGTAAAGAACATGGCGAATGTTTCGGTATGTTGATGGTGCCCTCCAAATATTTCATAGAACAAATTAAAAACAGAAAGGCTAAATGATTCCCGATCGTTGGGTATATATGGCGGTAAATATAGGATTGTTCATCGTTCCCTTTATTTTTAGTTTTCATCCTAAACTCAAATTTATTAAAACGTGGAGGGCTTTTGTCCCTGCTGTTTTAATTACGGGTTCTGCTTTTATTATTTGGGATATCGTGTTTACCGATTTAGGGGTTTGGAGTTTTAACAATCGCTATGTCTTAGGGTTTTATATCTTCAATCTTCCTTTGGAATAATGCTTGTTTTTCTTCTGTATTCCTTACTCTTGTATATTTACACACTTTTGTTTGCATATGATTAATTGGCGATTTCCAGTTAAATTGGCTTTGGCGTTGCGCTGGACTACCATTTTCATTTTGTTGAGTATTGGCTTGCTAAGTAGCGATAAATTGTACACTTCAATTACTTTTATTTCTTGTGCTGCAGTGTTGGCTGCTTGCTCTTTTTTTAATACAGAGAAAGAGGGTTTTGCTAAGTTCATAGTGAGTTATGTTATTCTTACCATTCCCTTTATGATTTCTAATGGTATTCTTACTGGTATTGGCTTAGAAGATGCTGTGGTGAAATACAATAGCGCGCATATTTTAAATGTAAGGGCGTTAACTATTCCTTGTGAAGATTTTATTTACGGCCTCATGCTCATCCTCACCAATATCTTGGTTTATGAGAAAATTAGTAGAGGCGAATTGCATTCGGTAAAATAAGAGATTTAACAATTTTCTAAAATTCTAATCTTACCTTTACTCTGTCATGAGATATTTTTTAGCCATTGTATTATTTTGTTTATTATCTAGCCTACAGGCTCAAAAAGCTACTGTAAGCGGTGTGGTAAAAGATTCGCTGGCCTTGCCGCTTCAATACGCTTCGGTTAAATTGAAGTGGGCTAAAGATTCTATTGCTGCAAGCACCAATAAAAATGGGGAGTTTGTATTTAAAGACATCGATTTTGGTTCTTACCTCTTCTCTGTTTCTTTTATTGGTTATGGCACCATAACTAAGCAAATTGAATGCAATCAATCTGCTGTTGTTGTAGATGATTTGCTGTTGCAAGTTGCTATGCAAACCACTGCTGCAATTACTGTAAATGCCGTTGTTGCTACAAAATTGAAAGGAGACACTGTTGTGTATAATGCAAATGCTTTCAAAACCAATCCCGATGCCGTTGCAGAAGATTTATTAAAGAAAATGCCAGGCGTGAATATAGAAGGTGGTGTTTTAAAGGCTCAAGGAGAGGATGTTAAAAAGATTTTAATTGATGGTAAACCCTTTTTTGGCGATGATGTGAATGCAGCACTAAAAAATATTGGGGTGGATATGATTGCGCGTGTTGAAATTTTTGATCAGTGGAGTGATCAAGCTATTTTTACTGGTTTTGATGACGGACAAGCCGCAAAAACCATCAATATCATCACTAAGAAAAACATGAAAGATGGAAATTTTGCTAAGCTTTATGCCGGATATGGCGACAATCAAGGACGTTGCCAAGCAGGCGTAAATTACAATCATTTTAACAATTATCGCCGCTTCACTTTATTGACAATGTCGAACAATATCAATCAAACCAATTTTTCTATGCAAGATCTAACGGCTGCTACAGGTTCGTCGTCACCACCTATGATTTTGGGTAGGGCAGGCGGACCAAATAACGCCAGTAATCCGGTGAATAATTTTATAGTAGGGGGTATGTCGGGACTCAATTTTACCAATGCCGGTGGTTTAAATTATACCGATATGTGGGGAACAAAAATAAAATTTACTGCTTCTTATTTTTTCAATAGAGTTGACAATGAAAATACGCTTGATTTATCTCGTCAATATTATTCAACCAGCGATACGGTGCCGTTGTATCATGAAAACAATTCGGCCAGTTCAATCGCTTATAACCATAAAGCCAATGTTCGTTTCGAGTATTTTGTAGATTCTTTAAATTCAATTATTGCTACTCCCTCTTTTTCAGCTCAAAGTAATGATGCACTCAGTAATTTAAATGGATTAAGCTCAAAATCAACTGGCGAATTGTTAAATCAATCAATTAATCATTACACTTCAAAATCGCTGAACTCTAAGTTGGTGAATGAAATTTTGTTCCGTCATCGTTTTGAGGGAAAACGAAGAACTATTTCCTTCATTTTGCGAGATGAATGGAATAACAAAAATGTAGATTATACTTTGAAGGCAAACAATACTTATTACACCAATTTATACAGCGATACTTTAGATCAACAATCGGCAATTGATGGTCCGATACAAAACCACTCTCTAGCCTTAAATTATACCGAACCATACAAAAAACACAGTCATTTTTTATTCAATTACAAGGGAACCATAAACACTAGCAATTCGGCTCAGCGCACTAATGCTTATAATGCGATACTGAAAGATTATTCTGCGGTAGATAGCGCTTTAACCAATGATTTTCAAAATAAAGTACTTACGCATTTACTTGGCTTGGGCTATCGAATTAATGTGAATAAAATCACTTTATCTGTAGGGGCCGATTATCAAAATTCATTTCAAAACAATCAACAGTTTCAATTGTCGCAATACAATCAATTTCGCACCTACCAAAACATATTGCCAAATGCAATGTTTAGAGTAAATTTTTCTAAAAAATTAGATTGGCGTTTGACTTTCAAAACCAGGATAGATATGCCTTCTTTACTGCAATTGCAAGAGGTGTGGAATAATTCTAATCCAATTTTATTATCGGTGGGTAATCCTTCGCTCAAAGCGCAATATGCTATGGTATCCTACAATAAAATTACCTACAACAACCCTTTTAATGCCCACAGTATTATGTTGTTTGTGATGTTTAGAAAAATTAATCATTACATTTCCAATTCTACTTCGGTACTTGCGGCCGATACCTTAGTTAGTGGAAATGCTTTAGTGAAAGGAACACGGTACACACAACCCATCAATGTTGATGGTTATTGGAATTCTAGAATTTATTTGGTGTATGGTTCTCCTCTCAAAAAACTTAAATCAAATCTTAATTTAACCACAGGATATTTTTCTTCAACAACCCCTACTTTAGTGAATAATCTTCGTGGAATTTCAAATTCGTATTCGGTTTACGAAAGCGTGTCTTTATCGAGTAACATCAGTGAAAATTTAGATTTTTCTATTTCAACCACTGCCAACTTCAATGTGGTTAACAATAGTTTACAAAGTTCAGCCAATTACAATTATTTTAATCTTAATTCAAGTGCAAAACTTACTTGGCGATTTTTTAAAGGAATGATTTTTCAATCTGAGATAAACAATACTTTGTTCACTGGAATATCAAGTTCATTTAGCCAAAATTATTTCCTGTGGAACGCCTCCCTAGCCCAAAAATTATTTAAAGATGGAGGGGGAGAATTGAAGTTTTTGGTGTTCGACGCCTTGCAGCAAAATAACAGCGTGTCGAGAAATGTAACCGATACCTATGTAGACGACTCAAGCAATTTGGTGTTGCAACGCTATTTTATGGTTATGTTTACTTACAAGATTAAAAAGTTGAAAAGCGTTGAAAGTAAAGATTAAGCAAGTCTATTTAGTTCGAGCAAGTTTATAATCAGAAATTTCCCTCAACTTTTTCCCCCAATCCCTTTGCTTGTATTAAGAATTTACTATTTTTGGTGACTTCCATAAAAGGGGAGGAAATTTTTAACCAAAAAACCATCAACAATGGCATTTGATATCGAAATGATTAAGGCGCTTTATGCAAAATTACCTGCAAGAGTTGTTGCCGCAAGAAGTGCAGTGGGTCGCCCACTTACTTTAACTGAAAAAATTCTTTATTCGCATCTTACCGAAGGTGAAGCTACTAAAGCCTATGGCAGAGGTACATCATATGTGGATTTCAACCCAGATAGAGTAGCTATGCAAGATGCTACAGCGCAAATGGCTTTATTGCAGTTTATGCAAGCTGGTCGCCCTAAAGTAGCTGTTCCATCTACAGTTCACTGCGATCACTTAATCACTGCTAAAGTGGGTGCTAAAGACGATTTAGCTTTCGCTAACAAAGAATCTAAAGAAGTTTACGATTTCTTAGGTTCTGTTTCAAATAAATACGGTATCGGTTTCTGGAAACCAGGTGCTGGTATCATTCACCAAGTGGTTTTAGAAAATTATGCTTTCCCTGGCGGAATGATGATTGGTACCGATTCTCACACAGTAAACGCTGGTGGTTTGGGTATGTTGGCAATTGGTGTTGGTGGTGCCGATGCTTGTGATGTAATGGCTGGTTTGCCTTGGGAATTGAAATTTCCTAAATTGATTGGTGTTAAGTTAACTGGTAAATTAAACGGTTGGACTGCCCCTAAAGACGTTATTTTGAAAGTGGCTGGTATCCTTACTGTAAAAGGTGGTACTGGTGCTATCGTTGAATATTTTGGTGAAGGTGCTATTTCTTTATCATGTACTGGTAAAGGAACCATTTGTAACATGGGTGCTGAGATTGGTGCTACTACTTCTACTTTTGGTTACGATGAATCAATGGAGCGTTACTTGCGTTCTACTGGTCGTAACGACGTTGCTGATGCTGCAAATGCAGTGAAAGAACACTTGAATGCCGATTCTGAAGTGTATGCTAATCCAGAGAAATATTTCGATCAAGTAATCGAAATCGATTTAAATACTTTAGAGCCTCATTTGAACGGTCCGTTTACTCCAGATTTAGCTACTCCGGTTTCTAAAATGAAAGAGGAAATGCAAAAAAATGGATGGCCTTCTAAAGTAGAGTGGGGATTAATTGGTTCTTGTACCAACTCTTCTTACGAAGATTTAGCACGTGCTGCTTCTATCGTGAAACAAGCTGCTGCTAAAGGTTTAGTGAAAAAGGCTGAGTTCGGTATCAATCCGGGTTCTGAGCAAGTGCGCTATACTGCAGAAAGAGATGGTTTGTTAGAAGATTTCAAAGCAATGAATACAACGGTGTTTACTAATGCTTGCGGACCATGTATTGGTATGTGGGATCGTGTTGGTGCCGAGAAAAAAGAAAAAAATACTATCGTTCACTCGTTCAACCGTAACTTCGCTAAACGTGCCGATGGTAATCCAAATACTTACGCTTTCGTAGCTTCACCGGAAATGGTTGCTGCTATAGCAATCGCTGGTGACTTAGGTTTCAATCCTTTAACCGATACTTTAACCAACGATAAAGGTGAGCAAGTTAAATTAGATGGTCCTCACGGAGACGAGCTTCCTGCAAAAGGATTCGCTGTTGAAGATGCTGGTTTTCAAGCTCCGGCTGCCGATGGTAGCGGTGTTACTATTGCTGTTTCTCCAACTTCTGATCGTTTACAATTGTTAGATCCTTTCGCTGCTTGGGAAGGTACCGACTTATCTGGCTTGAAATTGTTGATCAAAGCAAAAGGAAAATGTACTACCGATCATATCTCAATGGCCGGACCGTGGTTGAAATACAGAGGTCACTTAGACAACATTTCTAACAACATGTTGATTGGTGCTGTAAACTTCTTCAACGAAAAAACCGATGAGGTTAAAAATCAATTAACAGGTGCTTATGGCGCTGTTCCTGCAACTCAAAGAGCTTACAAAGCTGCTGGTTTAGGTTCAATCGTAGTAGGTGATGAAAACTATGGTGAAGGTTCTTCAAGAGAGCACGCTGCTATGGAGCCTCGTCACTTAGGCGTTCGCGCGGTATTGGTGAAATCATTCGCTCGTATCCACGAAACCAACTTGAAAAAACAAGGTATGTTGGCGTTAACATTCAGCGATAAAGCAGATTATGAAAAAATTCAAGAAGATGATACTATTTCTATCGTTGGCTTGACTTCTTTCGCTCCAAATACTAATCTTACTTTGGTTATTACCCACAAAGACGGAAGCAAAAAAGAGATTAAAGTAAACCATACCTACAATGAACAACAAATTGAGTGGTTCAAGGCTGGTGGTGCTTTAAATATCATTAGAGCAAATGTGAAAGCGTAATTCAATTCGCAATTTTAATATGAAAACCGATTCTGGAAACAGAATCGTTTTTTTTGTAAGGGCGAAATATTTTTCGCCCAATATTTAATTCCCTTTATTTTCAATTGCCGACTACAGCACTTTCAGATTTAGCTTGCGTAATCTGAAATCTCTATTTCAGGTATTTTTAAAGCCGTTGATTAATGTGTTTTGTTCACGAGCAGTTCATCTGTAAGCACAAATTCATTCGATGTTTTCATGTTTTTTTATTAGTTAGACAGCAGAAATAAACAATTGCGCGCTGTGTGTCCGATTTCTAATAACCATAATTTAATATACAACATAGAGTATGGCTTTCGGCTATTTAATATTTTCACTAAAAAGAAATTGATTATGGACAAAAGTGAAGTAGAACAAATTTTAATTAGGGTGAAATTAGGTGAGGAAGAGGCCTTGAATATGAAAGTTTATAAGAATGGTATAGTGTGCCGACAAGGTTGCGGTGGTGTTCCGCAAGTTGGAATAGGTGGTATGAGTTTCACCAACGATTCAACAGTATTTGATAAATTGATGACCTATGTTTCTCAAGAAATGTTGAACAATCCAATTGACCATCAAGAAGAAAATATTGATGAAACTCTTGAATATTTTATCGCTTTTTATGGGGTAAGTAAAAATGACGATAATGGTGAAAGAGCTGAGTGGACAAAGTCAACAGGAGTTAGATTTTTATTGGATAGTAAAACGAATTTCCGACATCCAATGATGGCCTTTATCGATAATTTTTCTGTTGAAGCAGCCGATCTAACAAACCCTTGGTATTTCGATATAATTATTCAGGCTATGTATGGTTTTGTTGCTAATACTTTTCCGCATGATACGATGGTGACTGTTCCCAATACATTGGAAAAGAAACAAGAGGGCTTTAGGAATTATGTGGGGCAAATGGAAAAGAGCTTGAGAAAATGGGATGTTTTTTCATTCGCCAATGGAAAAACATATTTCACAAAAGAAGGAATAGAACTTAAACCTACATTCTCTAAAGAAGGAGACAGCTTGAACTTTCATTTTGTGCCTATCAACACAAAAGCTCAAGAAGACAATAAAAATTTGTGGAAGGTTTGGTAAACCAAGTTTATTTTTTCTGATCCTGAATCATTTTCTTCAAAGCCTCAAATTCGACTTTTACTCCATCTTTATAATCTGTGTTGGAAGTAAAAGTATTGGTGCTGTTGTCTAAAAGAATCTCGTCTACCGATTTATCGAAACTGATATTTGAGCTGTCATTTGGTAAAGTCAGCATCTCAAAATTGTAGTTGTACTTCATTTCTGTTTCTGGAATTCCGTTAAGTACTGTTCTTAATTTAACTGTTTGAGTGAGGTATCTTTTTTTTCAAAACCAACTTTAACCAACTTACCAAAATTAAGCATCAATTTGTATTTGCCGCCGGCGCCCGTTGTGCATTTCGCAATAGCACCACCATCAATTAAAATAGAAACAAGAACGCCTTCTACTGGCTTGGCATTTTCTGAACAGATTCCAGTAATGGTGAATAAGGGTCTATCGGGCGTAAGTGATAGAAAGAAAAAACTTGCTAAACTAAGAGTTGCGATTTTGAAAAAACGTAGAATTGAACTTTTACTTTTTGGAGTTTTCATACTGTGTAGTTTTAGGATTAATGCTTCAGCAAAAATAGGCGGGATAATGACTTGGCGCTACTGACAAAGCACTGACAAATGAATTTTTTTAAAAAGAAAGAGCGACCATTTTTAGTCGCTCTCTCTTTTTGATTTCTGATTTTCTATTTTTCTTCTATTAAATTCTTTGAGTTTAAAGCGAAGCTTAATCCCAATGAAAAGTTGAGCTGTTGGGCAGGTAATTCGTCATTGAGTAAGTCGCACGATAATCCACTTTGAATTTTGATGTTTTTGAATCCTACCGCAAACATTATTCCTGGCTCAAACAATAAGTATGATTTAAGGTAAGGATCGTATTGATCTTGAGGATAATTACTTTCTATCCCATTGTAACGTAAGGTTCTTTGATAAAAACCTACCTTACTTATTTTAGCACTGATGGCGGCTTCAAAATTTTTGTGTTTATAGCCTATGTTTGATTGTAAAGAAAGAATAGAAAAGTTGTGTTGTTGTGTGTAGTGCGCTGGGGAGCTGCCATAGTTTTCTCGAGCTTCAAAGGCCGCAGTAGATTGTCCTCTCCCAATCCTACCGTAGGTTTCAAAAACCCAGTCAGTGTTTTGTATAGGTGTAAAATAACCAATGCCCAGTGCTCCCGAATAGCCTTTGTTATAGTTGTTTTCGTCGTATTTAACTTCTACTCTATGGTAGTCGCCAATTAGAGCCCAGTGATTCGAAAAAGCATAGGCTCCCTGCATTTCCACACAGGGGGTGTCGACCTCTTCGCTCATAGAGACGGCAGCATTAAATTTAAGGTCTCCTTTTTCTTTTAATAGGGGAGTGTTGTGCATGTTTGCAGAATAATACTGAGGACCGCAACTAGCGATGCTTACAGCCGTTATTAGTGATAGAAGTAGTTTAGAATAGATTGTTTTCATATTTTTATTTTTTTCAAAAGTAGCTTTTGATACAAGGAGAGCTGAATCGATATTTAATAAAAAAAAAGTATTGTTGCAGAAAATGCAATTTATTGACTTTGCCTACACTTGCTTACAAGCATTTAATTATCCCTAATGACGGATGAAGGGCTGCTTATAATTTTATGATGCGATGTAAATACTGCAGAGCTTTATAATTGATTCACTATTTACAATGCGTGTCAAGTAGAATCGATTGGCTAAATCACTGATGAGAGATTCATACAAAAAAAACTAAATAGCCTGCCTCATACTTTTAGTAGCTGAAGGTAAATCCTCCTCCAAAGCCCATATCTGAATCGTAATGTGTAGACAGTGAAAACTTATTCGTTACAATGTACTTTAATCCCGCCATATATTCATAATCTGAATTGTACATCAAATTCATTCTAAATCTTTTTGAAAGTGGAATATCTTCGCGCATAAATTGTAATCTAAATTCTCCATCACTATCTAATCGAGCATCGGCAACAATTAGCATTGGTAAAGTGTATTGAATACCAATACAAATCGTTTGTCTTGAATCCTTTGTGTTTGTTTGATTGAAAATGTTTTTTTCAACTTCATTCATGTCCATTTTTCTATAACGATAGTCGATTCCTACATAGGGAAATAGCCATTGCATTTTTCCTATGTATCTTCCAAAATGAGTTTCAACTTCGTAGCCGTGCATATCGTGATACCCTAAGCGCCATTCTGCTTGCAAATTCCAGCGTGTGTTCATGAACATCATTTCGCCATCATTTCCATTAGTGGCAAAATCGTTTTGAAACATAAAATGAAATTCTCTATCGTCTTTGTAAAGTTTTTGTAATGCTTTTTTAGCATCAGGCAATTGGGTGTTTGGAGGAGAATTCTCGTAACTAAATATTCTTCCCATACCACTCATCATGTGGTATAAAATGTGGCAATGAAAAAACCAGTCTCCGCTTTCTGTGGCAGCAAATTCAATGGTGTCGGTTTCCATGGGCATGATGTCCAAAACATTTTTTAGTGGCGAATAATCACCTTGTCCGTTTCTCACTCTAAAGAAATGCCCGTGCAAATGCATAGGGTGTCGCATCATCGAATTGTTGTAAAGAATAATACGAATATTTTCTCCTTTTTTGATGAGAATTTTATCTGTTTCCGATACTGTTTTGTTGTTGATACTCCAAACATAACGGTTCATATTTCCGGTGAGTTCGAAGTTAAAAACCTGGGTTGGCGCGTTGGGTAAAGTAGTTTTAACGGGAGATTTCAGCATAGAATAATTTAGCGTTACAATATCAGATAGGGCATTGCTATTGTATCTATTATCGGCGTTTGAAGAATTACTTTGTTTATCTTCTTTTGCACCTGTGATTTCAGGATACATCACCACATTCATATCCATTTGTTGCAGGCTCATGTTCATGCCCATGTCATCTAAATTCCCATCCATTTTTATCATGTCGTTCATCATGCTCATTCCTTCAAAATACTTTAAAGGTTTCAATGGTGACGCAAGTTGTTTAATGCCCGAGCCTAGCCATAGAGAGGTGTTGTTGATTCGGTCTTCGGAGGTGGCTAAAAATTCAAAAGAAGTACTGTCAGATGGAATGGTAACAACAACATCGTAAATCTCGGCTACGGCAATAATCATTCGGTCTACCACAACGGGTTCAACATCTATTCCGTCGCTTGCAACAACTTCTATTTTACCCCCAGCATACTTTAACCAAAAATAGGTGGAAGAACTACCATTGATGATGCGTAAACGAACTTTATCTCCTGCTTTAAATTGTGGTGCTGCATCTTCTTCTTTTCCATTGGTTAAAAATTTATCGTAATACACATCACTTACATCCATTGCCAGCATTCGTTTCCATTCATTTTTTAATTTGATGTTTAAACTTCCATCGGCAATGGCATCGCTATAACTTTGAACAGCTCCTTTTTGTATTTCGGCTTTTTTTATTGCCGACCAAT
>CAMDPJ010000002.1 GCA_945903925.1 Chryseobacterium gleum | reverse complement strand
CGGCAACAATGGCGTTGGTAATAAAGAAGCCCGCCAACACCAAAAAAACAATATCTTTTCTATTGTTTAGGTTCATTCTTTTCAACGTTGGTTACACCGCCAGAAACGATGAATTTCATCACGTCGGCCGATTTAGCATCTACTTTTCTAATGTTCTTGGTTTCTACTAAAAAAACGTTGCCGGAAAAAGCATAAGAGTGCGGAAAATATACTGCTGTAAATTCATTTCCTAGTCCTAAAATGGCTAAATTTTCTTGTGTAATAAATCCCAATCTCCAAACATTATCGCTTTCCATTTTAACCATTACCGGATGCGTGAATTTCTTTTCTTTGCCCACAAAAGCGCCCAATAAATCTTTAATTGAGGTATAAATTACTTTGATGAGTGGAGCTCTATCGAGCACCTTTTTGAAGTAATTCATGAAAGGTTGAGCAATGAATGTGTTGCCTAAGAAACCCAATATAGCCAAGCTAAGAACAAGGGTTAAAATGCCTATGCCTGGTATTGAGCCAATGCTAATTTGCCCAACTCTTGGTAGGTGAATTGGAATGAAATCATCGGGAATAATATTGTCAATCCACGTAAGAATTTTGATGATAACAACAACGGTAATAGCGAGAGGTACAACAAGTAAAATTCCTTGGAGTAAGTATTTCAATAATCTATTCATGAAAGGAATTATTCGGTGTAAATAATTTCGCTGTATTTGTCGATTTGTCCAACAATGCGAAATTCTGTTCGGCGATTTCTGCGGCGGCCTTCTGGGTCATCAGAGCCATCGGGGTTTTCGTTGGGAGCGATGAATTTGGCTTCACCATAGCCTTTGGCACGTAATCTTTTAGGGTCGATATTTTTAGAAATCAAATAATTTACCACTGATTCAGCTCTTTTTTGCGACAACACGAGGTTGTATTCATTGCTACCGCGGGCATCTGTGTGTGATCCAATTTCTGCGATAATATCGGGGTTTTCAATAAGCATTTTATAGATAGTGGTGTCAATGGTAACGATGCTTTCTGCCGTAAGTTTTGCTTTGTCAAACTCGTAGTAAATGTTTGGAATAAAAATGGGTTGTTTAGATAAACTGTGTAAGCCAACAGGCTGAAAAATAGTATCAGATTTAATCATGTTTTTGGTAGAATACTCGAAGCCGTTGGCGAAGTAACCTGGTCGAGAAATTATAAATCTATATTTTTCATTTTGTTCTAATTTCAAAAGGAGTTTGCCTCTTTTATCAATAGGTATTTGTTTAATCAACATGTCTTCACCACCAATACTATCGCTTACCAAGTATAATTTAAGTTCTGTTGAATCAATAATGGTTTTGTCGGTGTAGTCATCTTTATTGTGGTCGAAAACATTTTTGATGTTGTGCTTGTTTTCGCTTTTATATACCAATAGGTCTATAGCCAAGTGCACTGTTTTTTTGTGCTCATACAAGTCGAAGCAGCAGTATTGGTGTTTTAGAGCGATACTACCTTCTCTGTTTGAAGATATAAATCCTTCGTCGCCTCTGTTTTGAACTACATAGTAAATGTCTTGAACATGCGTGTTTATAGGTGCGCGTAAGTTAATCGCTGCGCCTAATTTTGATGGCTGACCAAATGATTTAAAAACATCGAATCCCCCCATACCAGGCCATCCTTCAGAACTGAAATAAAGTACTTTATTTTCGTTGTCGTAGTATGGTGTAATTTCGTCGGCTGCCGAGTTTACTTTATTGCCCGCATTTTTTGCGGAAGTAAATACTTTTTTTACTTCATCATACACCGAATACCAAATGTCCATTCCGCCTTTAGAACCATCTCTATTCGAAACAAAGAACAACACCTCTGCTTCCTTTTCATCGTAGCCTACAGAGGGCATTGTAGAGCTATATCCGTTTATGTTTACAGGTGCTTTTAACCTTTGAGCTTTTTGCCATTCGCCATCAATTTTTTCTGATAGATAAATAACGTGGTGTTTCTTTTTGTCGGGGGTATTGCATTCTTTAATAGTGTAGTAAAACTTGTCTTTCTCTGCATTTAAACATCCGTTTTCTACGTTGGCACTATCAATGTTTAAATTGTTGTTGAAAGGAATGCTATCGGTCCAGGTTTCCCCAGATCTATTGGCAAGATAAAAGCGAACCAAAGGAGGCTTAATTTCCACCAAAGGATGGTCAGATTCTAATAAAGTATCAGATTTTACGGGAGCATAAAGAAAGGGCGTTCTTTGTTGCACTTTATTGAAGTAGAGAAGCGTATCAGATTTTAATGAAACATAAACAAAAGCGTTTGCATTCATTACGATTGGAGACACATCCATGTAAGCTTTGTTGATAGAAGTGTCGAGGTGGTTGATTTCAATTACTTGTCCTTTATTTTTGTAAACGTTCATGCTGTCGCAACCAGCAATTTGAACCTTTACCAATTTCTTTAGAGCTGCGGCATTAGTGCTTTGATCGTTTTTACTTTCTTTTTTAAATTTCTCAAAAGTTTCTTTTGCGCCACTTATATCACCAAGCATTTTTTGCATCGTACCTTTATAGTAGAGTGCATGTGCGAAATGTTTAGGGTCGGCATCGTAGGCTTCTTGATAATAGCTTTCTGCATTTTTATAATCGTTGGCTAAACGATATACATCGGCCAGTTCAAACATCATTTTAGGCTTGGCATAGATAAATTTAGGCCAAGTTGGTTTGTTAGATAAGTAGTATTTATAATAAGCAATGGCGTTGTAATCTTTATTTTCAGCAGCTTTTCTGGCCGTTCTTTTCATAGAGAAAGCGCCGTAGTGAAATACGTTTGAATCTAGTTCTTCTTGTGCAAATACACTTGAAGTTAAAAGGCAAAAGGCGATTATGAAATGCTTAATATATTTCACAAGGAATAGTATATTTTGAAGGTGAAGGGTAAGGCGCAATGTAAGTTACTGATAATTCGAAAGCGCCTTTGAAATAGGTGGATGCAGAAAGTTTTGAAATGTTTACGTCGTAAGCCAATCCAACTCTGTAGCTTAATATTTCGGCACCAACAATTACAGCCAAGGCATCGGTATTTCTGTTGAAACCTGTTCTGGTAGCTAATCCGCCAAACACAAGTCCGAGGTTCGATTTATTTGGCGCTAATCTATAGTTGTAGTGAGCTGCAACAACTAAATCGCTGGCTTTTTTCTTGTACATGTATAGAACGTGAGCCGACACAAATGATTTAGGGTTTAGGTTGTAATTTGCCCCACCGCTAAATACATATCTTGGATGAATTTTATTGGTTTTTGAACCATTGAATGTTTCCTTAGGATAGTTCCAATGAAAGATGGCCAAGCCGCCTTCGGCCAAGAATTTTTCGTTTATTCTTGTTTTAAAATTTACGCCACTATTGAAATCAAAGTAATTGCTGCTGGCATTGGCAAAGTTTTCTCCGTTGTTCAAAGTGGTGTTGAAAGCACCAATATTGTTGTCGAATTGTCCGGGATACGACAGTTTGCTATAATTCAAAAATCTATTGGTGTATCCCATTTGAATACCTGCTGAAATTTGATGAAAACCAAAGGCTCTGTGGTAAGCTCCCGACAGCATTAGTTTGTTCATGAATAAGGTTTGACTAGCCGATTGATCAAATGCATAAAACCCGCCCAAGCCAATAGTATGCTCTTTTATTTGAAACTGTTTATCGAAAGAAAGTGCTGTAGTAACAAATGGTTTGGTGATGGAACCCCATTGGTTTCTGTAAATTCCGTTGGCGCGCCAGCTTCCCACAAACCTACCAGTGTTGGCTGGGTTAAGCGTAATTTGAGGCTCGTAAAATTGAGTAAAGTGAATGTCTTGCGCAAAAGCAAATGTTGAAAGAAAGAGAGCGCCAAGCAATACTATCTTTTGGTAATATGTAGCGTTTTTTACCACAGGTAGTTTCTTTTCGTTTTAAGTATGAGTAACATTCTGTTGAATTGGTCGGGAGTGAAGAATTTAGGGCAACCACTGGCATATCTCCCCATGTGATTACATATAGGTGGAGTGTAGTAATCTTGATTGCTATCGGTTAAATTTTTGTTGCTGATGTGGCAGTTGGGGTCGGCGCTATTGTTGGGGTCGGCTTCTGTGTCGCACATTAAATCTCCAGTGGTAGCGCAATTTGATCCATCGGCGAATTCAGCACCAAACTGGCTATCAAAAGTGTCATACAATCCAAAGAAATGCCCCATTTCATGAGTGATAGCCGAAATATCTGCGTAATTGATAATCATGAAATCTTTAAACAAACTATCGTTCATTCGTGTTACATCGTTAGCAGAAGCTGTTAGTCCGTAAGCGCCATCTAAGCTTCCCCACAAAGGCGTAACCGATTTAGAGTAGTATATATTTACGGTGTTTTTGATATTGTATTTAGTGGTCATTTCTTTTAAGTACAGTTCTTGTGTTTTTACGTTGTACATCGACTCATAAACAGTGTCGTATTTACAAATTTTGAATTGAAGGCACATTGGATTGAAGGCCAAATTCATATTGTCTACAGAGTTTTGAACCAGCACAGGGTTGGTAAGAGCTAAGCCTGCTGTATCAAGTACAACATGAATAGAAAGAGATAGTGTTTTATTCGGACAACCATTGATGTCTGTAATATTCTTTGCCATCTGAGCTTTAGAATGCAGACAAAAAAGGATTGAAAAAATGAGTAGTGCTTGACGAACCATGCAACGAAAATAACTAAAAAAAAATAACACGAACAATTAAAATTCAAAAGTTGGCTAATTTTATTTCAAACAGAGCAGGTTGCATAAGTATCCCAGCATCAATTTGTCTTTTCTTTTTTGAATATTGGATATTTCATTATCTTCACCCTTCAAAGAGATAAATCGTGAATCTATTTTTAGACATAACATACAAGGCAAAATCCATGTTTTTTGTTGTTGTTTTTGTTCTTGCTTCAGCGCTTACTTTTGCGCAAATTACGGCGAGTGACGATGATATTTGTGCGCCTACTACTGTTACATTTTCACTTCCTGGTGGTGCAAATTCTTTCGTTTGGGATTTTGGTGATGGTTCTTTTTCTAACAACGGCCCTTCTGTTCAACATATCTTTACAACACCTGGTGTTTTTACTGTAAAGTATGATGGTAAAGTGGGCGTTAATACGGTTAGTTATACCGATACGATTACGGTTCATCCTAAGCCAAAGGCTAAGTTTACAGCCACACCAACACATGGATGTATTCCTTTAGCTGTTCAATTTACTGATCAATCTACTGCGGCTGTTGGTTCTTCTATTACAGGTTGGCAATGGACTTACGGTGATGGCGGAAGTAATAACTTAGAACAGAATCCAAATTACAATTATACTTTGGTGGGTTCTTTTAATGTGGTTTTGATTGCTACAGATAACAATGGTTGTATCGATGATACCACATGGACAACGCCTATTGTTACTACCAACAAACCTCCAGTTGCTAATTTTACGCCTTCTGTGTTGCAATCTTGTACAGCTCCGCTAACGGTTTCCTTTGCAAACAATTCATCTGCAGGGAATGGCGGGGCATTGAGCTATGCGTGGGATTTTGGAAATGGCGGACCAACATCGAATTTACAAACTCCCCCTTCTGTTACTTACAATACAACTGGTATTTACAATGTTATTCTAACTGTTGATGAAGCGAATGGGTGCACCACAACTAAAATCATTCCTATTGTGGTAAGCAAGCCTTTATCATCTTTTTCTTTCTCCAATGGAGATACTATTTGTCCGAACCAAAATTACCTCTTCAACAACCTAAGTTTAGGCGCTACGTCTTATGCTTGGGATTTTGGTGATGCTGCATCAAGTAATAGCACCAATCCTAGTAAATCGTATGCATTGCCAGGAACTTACAATGTAAAACTTACAGCATCTGCTAATGGCTGTTCAGATGATACTACCATTGCTATTGTTGTTGAAAATGTAGTTCCTAATTTTTCTATCAATCCAACCTACTCTTGTGAGTTTCCTTTAAATGCTCAATTTAATGATTTGTCAACGCCAACCAACATTGCTTCTTGGACTTGGCAATTTGGAGATTCTAAATCAAGCAACGCTCAAAATCCTTTGCATGTTTTCAAACAAGAAGATGACAGTCCGTATACCCTATTTTTCCCCACAACTTACCCTGTTTTTCACAGTAATACCTTAACCGTTACTACTACGCACGGTTGTACCAAAAGCATAAGTAAAGCAGATACTATAGCGCCTTTAATTGCTCGCTTGCAGCCCGATGTTGCTGAAGGTTGTGTACCCTTAACGGTAGAGTTTTCTGATTCAACAAGATCGAATGAAACCAAGACCAATTGGAATTGGGATTTTGGCGATGGCGGTAGTTCAACGCTTCAAAACCCAACCCACGTTTACAATACACCTGGTGAATATTCTGTTACTGTTGATGTTACCAATACCAAAGGATGTAGAGATACAAGCTACATTATTGTAATTAAAGTAGGAGATGTAACGCATCCCGATTTCTCTGTTTTTCCTTTATCAGTTTGTCCTCAAGACACTGTTACTTTAACCGATTTAACCCCCGATGATTCTACCGACACGTGGCATTATGGCGCTGATGGTGGTAACTTGAGTTCTTGTCCGGGCGACGCCAACACAACATGGACTTTCAACTCAGCAGCAGGTTTTCAAAACATTTCACTAACCACAGGATTCAATGGTTGTTATACCGATACTGTAATTCAAAATGCCATAGAGGTTAAAGGTCCGATTGCTCTTTTGAACTACACTGCTCAATGTGATACCGCCAATAAGTATAATTTTAAAGGAACTATTTCTGGAGCCGATTCATGGACTTGGATTTTTGGTGAAGGTATTGCCGGCGACACCATCTACAATTCTACCGATTCTACAGTTACTCACTATTATGCTGCATCGGGAGATTATTGGGCACGAATTATTGGCAAGAACAACACTTCAGGCTGTGCCGATTTTGTAGATAGCGTTTTAGTTAGAGTTAGAAATATTAAATCGGAGTTTGTTCATGATTATGTGATTTGTGAAATTGTACCACATATTTTTGATGCTGGCGCTTCTGCAGATGTTTACAGTGCTTGTAAAAATGGTTACCGTTGGGATTTTGGGGATGGAACACCCCCTGATTTGACAGACTTAACTACACAATCGCACACCTATGCCGATACCGGTATTTATAAAATTAGATTAATTACCACTGCAATCACTGGCTGTAAAGACACATCTTATTTTGATCAGCGCGTGTACGGAATTGTTGCCGATTTTACTCTTGATAAGAACACTGGTTGTTTGCCTCTTTTGGTTAATTTTACTGATCAATCGGTATCTGATACAACAGTTACAAAATGGTCTTGGACTTACGGTGATGGAACCTTAAATGGAACTACGCAAAACACTCCACATACTTATTTTGGCGGGCAGGCTTCTTACTCTGGAAAATTAGTTGTGGAAGATGCTCTAGGTTGCATCGCTGAGAAAAGCTTTGTTGTTTCTCCCATCTATCCTGATACCAATTTTAGCGCTACCAAAACACAGGTTTGTACAGGTGCTACCGATTTTACTTTTAATGCTACAGGCAATAACATAAAGAATTTCTCATGGGATTTTGGCGATGGCACTCCAACAGCTAGTGGAAACAACATTACACATGCTTTCTCTCCAGCTCCCGGACCTTATACCGTTAAATTAACTGTAACCGACAATAACAATTGTGTTGCAGCACGAACAAGAGTGAACTACATGCAGGTGCAGGATTATCCTGTGGCAAGCTTCATCTCAGATGCTGATAATGTTACCCCTCTCTGTTACCCTACTCAAATTGCCTTTACAAGTAATTCAACAGGTAATGTAGCATCTTTAGTTTGGGATTTGGCTAATGGTTCACCTACCTTGCCTATTTCTCCGGTTACTACCACTTATAATACTCCAGGTATTTACAATGCAAAATTAGAAGTTACTTCTTCTTATGGTTGTAAAGACGATACCATTCGTCCGTTCAATGTAGTTGGTCCGGTTGCCGATTTCGACATAAGCAAAACCCTAATTTGTGTTGGTGAAGAGGTGACATTTACCATGAAGAATCAAGTAGATGTTGATACTTGGGATTGGGATTTTGGTGGCGTTGTAGTTGCAGGAGGCACTCCTAGTAAACACAGATTTGATTATTATCCTCCAGGAGGAACAAACAACGTTATTTTAAACGTTTTCTCGGCAGGTAAGGCTTGTTCTTTTCCTATCACAAAAACGATAAATTTCCACGATGCCTATGCTAATTTTGGCATCAGTGATACTTCATTGTGTGTTAATACACCTTTAGTTTTAACTGATTCATCTGGTGGCGCTGATACTTGGCAATGGGTTATTAATCCGGGTCAAACTTATATAGGCCAAAATCCGGGTTCTATATCTTTATCTACTCCTGGCAACTATACTATTTCTTTGCGTATTAGCGATCAAACTTCGGGTTGTAAAGACACTTTGATTAAAGACATGGAAGTGATAGCATTTCCTTCATTCACAGTTTCTGATAATGTAAATATTTGTCAAGGAGACAGCACTGTACTTGCTGCTACGAACAAGCCCGGTCATACTTACAGCTGGACACCAACCACCAACTTAAGCACTCCGTCATCTGCTTCTACCAATGCCAATCCTATAGTTACCACGCCATATACAGTTTTGGTAACGAATCCAGATGGTTGTAGCGATTCTAAAACAACCACCGTAACGGTCCTTGGTCCGATAGCTTCTTTCCCTTTTGATACAGCTTGTATAGTGGCTGGACAAACAATTTCTGTAGGAATTGATTTAGGTAGTGAGTACACTTACGATTGGACCGATGGTGCTACTAAGAATCTCTCATGTACTTCTTGTCCGGTAACAGCATTAAAAGTTGTTGAAACAGGAACTTATGTTTTTAAAGTAACTGATAAATTAGGCTGCTACACCTCAACAAACAGTTATGATATTTGTGTTCTTCCTGATCGCACAGCAGATGTCCCTTCGGCCTTTACGCCAGATGGAGACGGCGCTAACGATATTATTTATGTGGATGGCTGGGGCATTGAAACCTTGAAAATGTTTAGAATCTTCAACCGTTGGGGAGAAGTGGTCTTTGAATCAAGCGATATTAAAATTGGGTGGAATGGTGTGTGCAAAAGCTCACCTCAACCAAGCGATACTTATGTTTATCAGGTAGATGGCGTGTTCTATGGCGGTGAAGATTTCACCAAATCGGGAACCATTACATTGATTAGATAAAAAATAAAAACTCTCCTTGGGATTTCTTCACGCCGGAGGGGCAAAACAGAATACTTCTTTTTTCTTTTCCAAAACATGTGCCAGCTATTGAATATCTTCGCCAGGCGTTATGTTATTAAACACCATACTTTTTATAGCATTTTTAGTTGTAGTTCTCGATTTGTATTACCAAACCAAATACAGGTTGCAGGTGCTTTTTGTGGGCTCTCTCGTTTTCATTGGTTTTATTCAATGGCAGGCTGTTCCTGTAATCCTACTTAATATTTCTATTTCTTTCTTTTTCGCTAAAAAGATAGAAGAAGGGGATAAAAAACATCTTTGGTTTATCAGTGCTTTGTTTTTAATTCTATTGCAGCTATTGGGTATAAAAATGCTTGGTGGTAACATTTCTTTTTCTTTCAAATGGATTGCCTTGGCGCTTGGTTTATCTTTCTATTCATTGCAAAATATGGCCTACTTGATTGAGGTTAAATTGAAGAGTAGTAAGGCAGAAACCAATATTTTAAAGTATGGGGTTTACTCTGCTTTCTTTCCTAAAATTTTGTCGGGCCCTATTGTTCTTTATCCCGACTTTAAAACACAAATAGATAAACTTCCCCTTTTTAAAAAGACCAATTTAGCCGAAGGATTCAATCGTTTTTTATTGGGCGTTTTTAAGAAAATGGTGTTGGCTGATAGATTGGCACCCATGGTTTCTAGCGTTTTTGAAAGCGATGAGCCTTTGCATGGATTTACTGTCTTGTTTGCCGGATTTGTATTTACACTTCAAGTTTTTTTTGATTTTTCGGCTTACATTGATATGTCCATTGGTATTGCCAAAATGTTTGGTTTTCACTTACCCGAAAATTTTAACTCGCCTTTTAAAGCCAAAAGCATTGGCGATTTTTGGAAGCGCTGGAACATTACTTTGATGGAGTGGTTGCAACATTACATTTATTTGCCTTTATCGTTTTTATTGCGCCAAAAACCTGTTTTATCTGTGGTCATTCCTATTGCGATTACTTTGCTTTTTTCGGCCTTGTGGCATGGGGTGGGAATCACTTTTACGTTGTGGGCATTGTACCATGTTTTTTACTTGTTGATAGAGTGGAAAGCCAAAGCAAATCAAAAGAAGCTGCCACCATGGTTGGCTCATTTTCTTTGTTTGTTGGGCGTTTCTTTCGCCAACATTTTCTTTCGTGCACAAAGCTTAGAAACAGTGGGCACGATGATGGACGAAATATTTTCTTTCGGCACTTTTATTCCCAACAACTGGAATGCAGGATTTGTTGCTGTTTTTGCTCGTGGTGGTGAACTTACTGAGCAATTTAACTTTGTTGTTACTTGCTTATTCGTTTTGCTATTCTTTGTTTTCGAAAAACAAATTATAGAACAATCTAACGCCAAAAAAATGAATGTAAAATGGTTGTTTTTTATCATTTCATTACTATTGATTTTCGCCGTTTTTTCTAGTGGCGAAGAATTTATTTACGCAAGATTTTAATGAAGAAAAAGGCTGCCATATTATCTGTTTTGTTGTTGCTTTTTGCTTTGCTGTTGAATAGTATGTATCGAATTGCCTTAGAACACAATGTAAACTTGAAGGCATCGTTTGTTCAGCGCCAAAAGATTGATGCCGATGTTTTGTTTCATGGGCCATGTGAGCCTTTGTTTACCATCGACCCTGCTTATTTAGAAAGTAAATGGAACAAGAAAATTTACAACCTTAGTTTAGATCATTCAGATTTTGCCGACAATTATTTGCATCTCTATTTGTATTTAAAAAACAACAAAGTGCCAGAGTATTTGTTTTTGTATGTAACGCCCGAGTCTTTTGATTTGAATTATAATACTTTTCATACCTATCGCTTTATTCCTTTTATGAACGATAGTTTGGTGAGCGCTACAGTTAACGATTGCGACAGTAATTATACCGAGTGGTCGCATTTGCCTTTGCTTAAATACACCTATTTTGGTAATCGTTTGAACTTTTTGGCATTGCAAGGATTTAAGCATTTGATAAGCGGAAAAGACAGCGCCTTTTTTGCAAACGGTTATGAGGAGCATAAACAAAATCCACTGACTTTTATGGATGGAGAAATTTCCAACGATTCTTTGGTGTGGGGAAATTTACCGTCGGTGAACAAATACAAGTTAGGGGTAAGTTTTAAATGGAACGAGAACAGAGCTAAATATTTGGATAAGCTTTTAGAATTAGCTACTTCGAAGGGGATTAAAGTCATTATTTATGAGTCTCCTTCCTACGCTGCTATTATTGAAACCGAGCCCGATAGAATTGATTTTATACAAAAAGCCCGACATATTGCCAATAAGTATAATGTAGATTTTTGGGTTTTTGATGATACCGAGATATCAGATGAGCAAAGCAATTTTATTTCTCCACAAATCATGAAGAGCAAGGCTTCTGCGCAGTTTATGGATATCCTCTATGAAAGAGTAAAAGAAAATCATAAATAAATTCAAGACACCCGAATAATTATAATAACTTTGCCACGCAAACTGAGGGATCGTAATGAGCGAAGCAATAAAACACGAATGCGGAATCGTATTAATCCGCTTATTAAAACCGCTAAATTTCTATTTAGAAAAGTACGGAACCACTACCTACGGACTTAACAAGCTTTGGCTAATGATGGAAAAACAGCACAATCGTGGCCAAGATGGCGCAGGTGTTGCTACCATCAAACTCGATGTGCCACCAGGCACCCGCTACATCAGCAGATACCGTTCAAATTCTGCTCAACCTATCAAAGATATTTTCGAAAAAATAAATAGTTCATTTTACGCGCTTCAAGATAAAGCTCCAGAGAGATTGCGCGATGCAGAATGGATGAAGAAGAATGTTCCTTTTGTGGGCGAGTTGCTCATGGGCCATTTGCGTTACGGTACTTTTGGTGGTAATAGCATTGAATATTGTCACCCTTTCTTGCGTCAAAACAACTGGAAAACCAGAAACTTGGTTTTGGCGGGTAACTTCAATTTAACCAATGTAGATGAGCTTTTCGACTTGTTGGTGAAGTTGGGTCAGCATCCAAAAGAGAAATCGGATACGGTGACGGTGATGGAGAAAATTGGTCACTTCCTTGATGACGAAAATCAAGAAATTTTTCAAAAATACAAGTCGAGTAAAAAAAGGAATGAAGAGATTTCTCAACTCATTGGCGAAGAAATGGATGTTCAATCTATTTTATCTCGTGCTATTAAAGAATTTGATGGCGGTTATGCTATGGTAGGCATGATGGGGCATGGCGATTCTTTTGTGCTGAGAGACCCAGCTGGCATTCGTCCGGCTTTTTATTACAAAGACGATGAGGTAGTAGTGGTTGCCTCAGAAAGACCGGCTATTCAAACTGCGTTTAATGTGCCTTTAGAATCAATTTCTCCTATCAAACCCGGACACGCTTTAATCATCAAGAAAAACGGAGATATTTCTGAGAAATTGGTGCGTCAGCCGCTCCCACGAAAAGAGTGTTCTTTCGAAAGAATATATTTCTCAAGAGGTAGCGATGCCGATATTTACAAAGAGCGAAAAGATTTAGGAAAATACTTGGTGCCAAGAATTTTGAAGTCGATTAATTTCGATTTCGATAACACAGTTTTCTCTTATATTCCAAACACAGCAGAAGCTTCTTTCTTTGGTTTGCGAGAAGGGTTGAACGATCATCGAATCGCCAAACAAAAACAATTGTTGTTAGAAAAAGGCGGAAAAATTACCGCAGAAGAGCTAGATAAAATTTTGAATATCGTTATTCGCACAGAAAAAATAGCCATTAAAGATGCGAAGCTGCGCACCTTTATTACTGGTGATTCTGGACGCGATGACTTGGTGACGCACGTTTATGACTCTACTTATGGTGTAGTGCGCAAAGGGGTTGATAATTTGGTGTTGATTGACGATTCTATCGTTCGTGGCACTACTTTAAAACAAAGTATTTTAAGAATAATGGACCGTTTACGTCCTAAGAAAATAGTCATTGCTTCTTCTGCACCTCAAATTCGTTATCCCGATTGTTACGGCATAGATATGGCCAAATTGGGCGATTTCATTGCTTTTCAGGCAGCTATAGCTTTATTGAAAGAACGCGGACAGAAAGATTTGATTCAAGAAGTTTATAAAAAATCGAAGGCGCAAGAGCATCTTCCGAAAGAACAAATAGTTAACTACGTTACAGAAATTTACCGTCCGTTTACAGCCGATGAAATCTCTGCTAAAATCGCGCAATTACTTACCCCAGAAGGTCTACACGCCGAGGTGGACATTGTTTATCAATCTATCGAAGGCTTGAGAATGAGCTGTCCGAACCACACTGGTGACTGGTATTTTACGGGTGATTATCCAACGCCTGGTGGAAATAAAGTGGTGAATAAATCCTTTATTAATTACGTTGAAGGGAAGAATGTGAGGGCGTATTAGGAGCTCGGTTTGTAGGGGCGTGCCCTTGCGGTCGCCCAAAAACAATATTGATATCTTATTATAGGGCGACCGCAAGGGTACGCCCCTACGGTGAAAAACACACTTTATCAACACCCTTTTTTTCATCTTCTTTTCTCTCCCCCTGTTACAAATCCTTCATTCCGTATTACCTTGCAGTATGAAGCATCTTCTTTTTGGCTTTTGCCTTTTTACGTTTACCTTTTCTTCGGTTGCTCAGCGCAGCTTGGATTTCAGCAAAATTAAAGACGCAGAAGAGCTCGATTTATCGCGCATGAATTTAGATTCTTTGCCTTATTATATCAGTTCTTGCAGCAAATTGAAGAAGATTGATTTGAGTGGCAACAGAAGAATTAAGGTGAACGATACTTTTAAAAAATTAGCGAAACTTCCGAACTTAGAAATACTCATTGTTGATTATTGTAATTTGTATTTCTTGCCCTCCGTGATTAATGAATTCAAAAATTTGAAAGTATTATCTGTAGAAGGAAATGGCATTAGTTGGCTGCCCCCAACGTTTAAAAATTTACCCTTAGAGAAACTCAATTTAGCAAAGAACAATATCGATAGTTTGAACATCGGCTTTTATTCTTTGTTGAAATTGCAAAGTTTAAATTTCTCTCAAAATCCGGGTGTTGCAAGAGATTACAACATGGATATTTTAGCATCTTTCCCTTTGTTAAGCACTTTTATTTCACAGCATTCTAAAGCCATTTCAAAAGATGTGGGAAAGCTTAAAGCGCTGACCCGTCTTGATTTGGCGGGAAGCGACATTAAACTCTTGCCTGAAGAAATTTCGAAATTGAGTCGCTTACAAAGCCTTGATATTCATGATTGTTCTCAACTCGACGTTAGCATTTCATTAGAGTATTTAACAGCGCAAAAATACCTCACTGAGATTCATTTCGGACATTCAAAGTTTAGTGTAATTCCTTACAATATTTCAAAATTGAAGGCATTAAAAACCATGCATATCTACAACGCCATTTTAGGAAGATTGCCTTCCTCTTTTAAAGATTTGCGTGTCACAACAGTGCATTTCCATCATTGTTCGTTTACTCAGCAAGAAGAACTCTTCGCCGAATTGAATAGAAGCAACAAGCTAGTAGTGGTGGGAAGTGAAGCAGAAAAGCCCTTTGTTTACGACAATACTTTCAATGGGTTAGTGCTCGAGCATTGCACCGAAGGGCCAAAGCAAGAATATTTATTGTTCACCTCCAAAGTGTATGTATCTCTCAAAAGAAACATGAAAAAAAACGCTTTTTCATTCACCATAGAACCACAATATGGCTACAACGAAAAGCAAATGCAGTTTTGGGGAGATAAGGTGAAAGCTTATCCTGAATTGGAGCAATACAAAGACATTCGTTGGAATTACACAGGGACAACAACACTAGAAGATATCGACAATATTTACCTCTTAAGTGAAAAAGACGATTTGCAAAAGATGAAGAAAAAGAGCAATGTTAATTTATATGTTTTGAATTTGCAAGACATCATTATTTCTCCTAATAAAAAGGAAGACAGCTACCTTATGTCTTTCTCTCGTGGCTTCGATACGCTCAACCTAAAAGTATTGCCACAGCACAAAGTTATCGACCCAAAAAAACTACAGAATTGGCACAAAAACAGATACGAGAACTACTGGACCGAAAGAGTGAAACGTGAGCAGAGATGGACTTTATTAGATGATAAATATGTTTTATCGTACCGTAAATACGAAGAGCAATTAGAAGTATACAGAGCGGAATTAAACACAAGATTTTACCATGAATATGAGAAATAAATACATCCTTTTATTCGTGTTTTTAGCGTTTTTGCTTTTCTCGAGTTTCAATATTTCTTCTAGTTACTACAATAAAACAGCTAGTGCTTTTTTTGGCTCCGGAGTTGCCGATAGAACATTGAATGTAAATACTGCCGATCCTGAACTATTGAATGCTACTTTGTTTCATGCCATCAATCTATTGCGTGAAAAGAAAGGAAAAACTGCTTTTGAATACTCTGAAGAACTCTATAAAATGAGCAAAGAGTACATGGATAAAATGGAGAAAAAGAAGTTTACCGATCCCGAGGCTATGCAAAAGCGCTATGCAAAAGTGATGTTGAATGACGCGCAAGCAAAAGGGTTTAAAGGTACTTTGGTAAACATGAATGCGATAGAATATCAGGCAATAAATTACGATGGCAAAGAATTTTTCTACAATAGAAAAGATACTACCACTGCCCTGCATCTCTTTTATGGCAAACCTCCTGTAAAGAATGAGAAGAAACCCGAAAGAGATTCTATAGCTTGCTATACTTACAAAACCTTTGCTGATGCTTTGATTGAAGAGTTGGTAAAATCCGACAAACAAAAGATTACCACGAGCAAAGCCTATCGTTTTTTGGCCTGCGTGCTGCAATGGGATTATTCTACTTTATATAAGAAAAGAATCCCTCAAATTAAGCTGATTCAGGTAGCTGGCGGCTTTCAAACTGATTTGATGAACGATGAGCTTGACGAAAAGTAGGTCATTTCACCACTATTTTACCTCCTTAACTATTGATTTTTAGAATATTAACTTGCTTAAGGCTGTAAATCCTTGCAAATATCTTTTTTTTTATATCTTTGCAGGCTCTCTGAAAAAAACAGAACGTTATGAAAGGGTTTGTAATCAATTTCGTGGGACTGAAAGATGGGAAGCACGATTACGACTTTGACATTGACGAGAAGTTCTTTGAAAGCCTTGATTACTCTATTGTAGAGAAAGGTAAGATTAAGATGAACATGACCTTGGAAAAGAAGCCAGGCGTGTTGCTTTTAACCTTTGACTTTAAAGGTTTTATCGATGCTGTGTGCGATCGTTGTGGTGATGAGTTTCAACTTCCATTGGAAGGCGAAGATCATTTAACGGTTAAATACAGTCCGACAGAATACGACGAAGAATCAGAAGATGTAGTATTGCTAGAGCCACAAGCTAATTCTGTGGATTTAACACATTACATTTATGAAGCGATTACACTTTCTTTACCATTGAAAATGGTGCATCCCGATGATGAAGAAGGATACAGCACTTGCAATGAAGAGGCAATTAAAGCATTGGAGAATTTAGCTCCATCAGAGAACAAAGACATTGACCCACGTTGGGACAAATTAAAAAGTTTTAAAAATTAAATTAAATAGACCATGGCACATCCTAAGAGAAGGCACTCAACCACAAGAAGAGACAAAAGAAGAACTACTTATAAAGCGGTTGCTCCTACTATTTCATCATGTTCAAACTGCGGCGCTACTGTTCAATTACACAGAGTTTGCGGTGAGTGTGGATATTACAAAGGAAAGCAAGCAATCGAAAAAACAGTTGCAGCTTAATTAAGTCAACCCCCTGCATTTAATGCGTATAGGTATTGACATAATGGGAGGCGACTATGCTCCCAAAACCACCACAGGCGGCGCCGTGGCAGCAAGAAAAGAATTGCCTGCCGACGTTGAATTGGTGTTGATTGGTGATGCCAATGTTATTCGCGGGCAGCTTGCTGCTTGCGGAGCAAAAGAAAGTGACTTTACTATTGTTCACACCACTTCTATTATCGAAATGGCCGAACATCCAGTTAAAGCTTTCAAAGAAAAACCAGATTCTTCTATCTCCGTTGGCTTTAAAATGTTAGCCACAAAACAATTAGATGGTTTTGCAAGTGCCGGCAATACTGGCGCTATGATGGTAGGGGCGATGTATGCGGTGAAAACTGTGCCCGGACTCATTCGTCCGTCTCTTATCTCTTTACTTCCCAAAGAAAACGGCAATACCAATGTGATTTTAGATGTTGGCGTAAATGCCGACTGTAAACCAGATGTATTGTACCAATTTGGCATTTTAGGTTCTATCTATGCTAAGTTGATTTTGAAGTACGAGAACCCTCGTGTTGCTTTATTAAACATTGGCGAAGAGGCAGAAAAAGGCAATTTAAATACCCAGGCTGCTTTTGGTTTAATGAAAGATAGCAAAGACTTTAACTTCGTTGGAAATATAGAAGGAAGAGATGTTTTCGACGATAAGTGCGATGTAATTGTTTGCGACGGATTTACAGGAAATATCGTGATTAAAGAAGGAGAAGGTATTTATCACATCATGAAAAAAAGAGGGATTATAGATGAGTACTTCGCAAGATTCAATTACGAGATTTATGGAGGGAGTCCGATTTTAGGAATAAACTCAACAGCTATTGTCGGACACGGAATTTCCAACGAAATAGCCATCAAAAACATGATTCTCTTAACGAAAGATGTAGCGGCCGCTAATCTTTCCAATATAATCAAAGAAGCTTTTAATTAAATGGGTAAAACTCACGCTGCCATTACTGCCATTGGAGGATATGTTCCCGACTATATCTTAACCAACGCAGAATTGGAAAAACTGGTAGATACTACCGATGAATGGATTACTACGCGCACGGGAATTAAAGAAAGAAGAATTTTAAAAGGAGAAGGTAAAGCTACTTCTGATATGGCTGTTGAAGCTGTAAAAGAGTTGTGCCAAAAAAGAGGTATTTCTCCCGAAGAAATAGAGTTGGTGATTGTAGCTACGGTTACGCCCGATATGCCTTTTCCTTCTACAGCAAATATTACATGCGATAAATTGGGTGCGAAAAATGCATGGGGGTTCGATCTTGGCGCTGCTTGTTCGGGCTTTTTGTATGCCTTGTCTACGGGCGCAAGTTTCATTGAATCAGGAAAACATAAAAAAGTAGTAGTAGTGGGTGCCGATAAGATGTCGGCTATCATGAATTATAAAGACCGCGCAACCTGTATCATTTTTGGAGATGGTGCTGGTGCAGTTTTATTGGAGCCTACCGAGGAAGAAGTAGGAGTGATAGACTCTGTATTGAAGAGCGATGGTTCAGGAAGAAATTTCTTGTACCAAATGGCAGGAGGTTCATTGATGCCAGCGTCACATGAAACGGTTGATAACGGAACGCATTACGTTTTTCAAGAAGGAAAAACAGTTTTCAAATTTGCCGTTACCAATATGGCCGATGTTTCTGCCGAAATCATGGAAAGAAACAATTTGAAATCGGAAGATATTGCTTGGTTGGTGCCGCATCAGGCCAACTTAAGAATTATCTCTGCTACATCTGAAAGAATGGGATTGCCTGATGAAAAGGTGATGATCAACATTCAGAAATACGGAAATACAACAGCGGGAACAATTCCCTTGTGTTTGTGGGATTATGAGAAAAAATTGAAAAAAGGCGACAATTTAGTGTTGGCTGCTTTCGGTGGCGGATTTACATGGGGAGCCACTTATATTAAATGGGCGTACAATTCGAACTAGTTTTAAGAAAAAAAATATATTTTAGTCACGAACTTAAAAAAGAGCAGGGATTATGGAATTAAATGAAATTCAAGACTTAATCAAATTCGTAGCAAAATCAAATGTTAGCGAAGTTGAAATAGAAACTAAAGGATTCAAATTGGTGGTTAAAAACAAAGCGCCAGAATCGCAAGTAATTACTGTAAATGCAGCACAGCAAGCACCTGTTCACCAAGTTTATGCAGCAGCCCCCGTTGCTCCGGTAGCAGCGGCACCAGTTGCAGCAGCCCCTTTAGACGACACTTCAAAATACATCACTGTTAAATCTCCAATGATTGGCACATACTACAGCAAACCATCTCCTGATAAACCTATTTTCGTTAAAGAAGGCGACGTGGTTAAAGTGGGAACGGTACTTTGCGTGGTAGAAGCCATGAAGTTATTCAACGAGATTGAATCTGAAGTTTCTGGTAAAATCGTTAAGATTTTATTGACTGATAAGACGCCAATCGAGTATGATCAACCAATGTTCTTAATTGATCCAACAGTTTAGTTTTTAACTAATATTGCCTGCACAGGCTCTGTGCTTAGCTTATGTTTAAAAAAATATTGATCGCCAATCGCGGGGAAATTGCACTACGCATAATTCGTACCTGTAAAGAAATGGGAATTAAAACCGTTGCGGTTTATTCTACAGCAGATAAAGATAGCTTGCATGTTCGCTTTGCCGATGAGGCAGTGTGTATCGGTCCGCCTCCAAGTTCTGAGTCATACTTATCTATGCACCGCATCATCGCTGCTTGCGAAATCACCAATGCCGATGCTGTTCACCCAGGTTATGGTTTCCTTTCTGAAAATGCTAAGTTTTCCAGAATTTGCCAAGAGCACGGGATAAAATTCATTGGTGCTTCGCCAGAAATGATTGAGTCGATGGGCGATAAAGCAAATGCAAAAGAAACCATGAAAAAAGCTAAGGTGCCAGTTATTCCTGGTTCTGATGGTGTTATTGGTTCGATTGATGATGCAAAGAAAAATGCAAAAGAAATTAAATATCCAGTAATTGTGAAAGCTTCTGCCGGTGGTGGTGGTAGAGGGATGCGTGTTGTTTGGAGCGAAGATAAATTGGAAGAAGCAATTGACAGCGCAAGACGCGAAGCAGCTGGAGCATTTGGTAACGATGCTTTGTACATGGAAAAATATATTGAAAATCCACGTCACATTGAAATCCAAATAGTAGGAGATCAATTTGGTAGAGCTTGTCATCTTTCTGAGAGAGATTGTTCTGTTCAACGTCGTCACCAAAAATTGGTAGAAGAAACACCTTCTCCATTCATGACGAAAGATTTGCGTAAAAAGATGGGTGAGGCAGCTATTAAAGCAGCTAAAGCCGTGAAATATGAAGGAGTTGGTACAGTAGAATTTTTGGTGGATAAACACCGCGATTTCTTCTTTATGGAGATGAATACTCGTATTCAAGTAGAACATACCATTACAGAAGAAGTAATCAATTTCGATTTAATACGTGAACAAATAAAGGTAGCTGCAGGTATTGCTATCTCTGGTAAAAACTACGAGCCACAATTGCACGCTATTCAATGTCGTATCAACGCCGAAGATCCTTACAACGATTTCCGCCCTTCGCCAGGTACAATTACCAATTTCCACTCTCCGGGCGGCCACGGTATACGTATCGATACGCATGCTTATGCTGGATATAAAATTCCACCTAACTACGATTCAATGATTGGCAAATTGATTACTGTTGCTCAAACACGTGAAGAAGCAATCGCCAAAATGAAACGTGCTTTAGAAGAGTTCGTTTGTGAGGGAATTAAAACAACAATTCCTTTTCACTTGAAATTGATGGATAACAAAACTTTCATTGATGGAGAGATTACAACGAAATTTATGGATACATTTGAATTTTAAAAAATAGGAAATCCCGCTTAATCAGCGGGATTTTTTTTAAATACCAAGGCCACCAAAATTCTTTTTTGCACTCTTGTAACTAAATTGCGTTCTTTAGCTCTTACCATGATAACTCAAAAAAATAAAACTATATGAAAAACATTTTTCGAATTTTAAGTCTAGCTCTTGTGGTTGCTTTGGCTTCTTGTACCCAAGATCCAACAGTCTACAAACAAATTGTTAAAAACAATACCGACACTGCTATTACCTTCACTGCTGTTAGTGAAACATGCCATAACACCTACACTTTGAAGGCAGGAGAAGAAGTTACTACGCACGATGCTCAAGTAGTGAATGCTCCATCCGACTGCAAAGACCATCAATACACTGTAACTCCTGAGTTAGATGAGAGCTATACCGATATCAGTAATGCTGCCAATTGGGATTTTGCAAAAGGCGATAAAACAGTTACCTGTACTTTTACTTTTGAAAAACGCTAAGTTTTTTCAATAAAATTGAAGCCGATAGACATCCTCTATCGGCCTTTCTCATTTAATTAATTTAATTGTTTGGCAAATACCCTTTTTTAGGTATTTTTGTGTTGTTTAGAATTAATCTAAATAAAACTATAGCTATGATAAACGTTAGTGAAAGTGCAAAAAATCAGGTGGACAGACTGCTTAGCGATGGCAGCAATGCGCCTGGAAGTTTTATTCGTGTAGGGGTGAAAAGTGGAGGTTGCTCGGGATTATCTTACGATTTAAAATTTGATACCGACCTAAAACCAGAAGACAAAGTGTTTGAAGACAATGGCGTGAAGATAGTTGTCGACAAGAAAAGTCTGCTCTATTTAGCTGGAACCACTTTAGAATTTGAAGGCGGATTAAACGGAAAAGGATTCAATTTTAACAACCCTAACGCTTCTCGCACCTGCGGATGCGGAGAAAGTTTTGCAGTATAGATTATGAGTGAAAGCGAAAAAGCCATAAAAGAGGCCACTACCGGAGAATACAAATACGGTTTTACAACCGATGTTGAATCTGATAAGGCGCCCAAAGGATTGAATGAAGATATTATTCGTTTGATTTCTTCCAAGAAAAATGAGCCAGAATGGTTGTTAGATTGGAGATTGAAAGCGTTTAAAATTTGGCAAGGTATGGAAGAGCCAACTTGGGCACATGTTCAGTATCCCGAAATTAATTTTCAAGAAATCATTTACTATTCTGCACCTAAACCTAGAAAGGTGTTGAACAGTTTAGATGAGGTAGATCCAGAAATTATCAAGACTTTCAACAAGCTTGGAATTCCTTTAGAAGAACAAAAAATTCTATCGGGAGTTGCTGTTGATGTGGTGATGGATTCTGTTTCTGTTAAAACTACTTTCAAAGAGAAATTAATGGAGTTGGGTATCATCTTCGGTTCTTTTACCGACGGGGTTCAACATCATCCAGAATTGATTAAGAAATATTTGGGTTCTGTGGTACCAATGACCGACAACTATTACGCAGCATTGAATAGCGCGGTGTTTACCGACGGTTCTTTCTGTTACATTCCAAAAGGAGTTAGATGTCCGATGGAACTATCAACCTACTTTAGAATCAATGAGTCGAATACCGGACAGTTTGAAAGAACTTTGATTATTGCCGAAGACGATTCTTATGTAAGTTATTTAGAAGGTTGTACAGCGCCTCAGCGAGATGAAAATCAGCTGCACGCAGCTGTAGTTGAGTTGGTGGCTTTAAACAATGCAGAGATTAAATATTCTACCGTTCAAAACTGGTATCCTGGCGATGCTAAAGGTAGAGGTGGTATTTACAACTTCGTTACCAAACGCGGTATTTGTGCGGGAGTGAATTCTAAAATTTCATGGACTCAAGTAGAAACTGGTTCTGCTGTGACTTGGAAATATCCTTCATGTATTTTGAAAGGAGACAATAGTGTTGGTGAATTTTACTCAGTAGCTGTTACCAATAATTTTCAGCAAGCTGATACAGGTACCAAAATGATTCACATTGGTAAAAACACCAAGAGCACTATCATTACCAAAGGCATATCTGCTGGAAAAAGCAACAACTCTTATAGAGGTTTGGTGAAGATTAATAAGAGTGCAGAAAACGCAAGAAATTTCTCTCAATGCGATTCATTGTTGCTGAGCGATAAATGTGGAGCACACACTTATCCATATATAGAGTGCAACAACAAAACAGCTAAAATAGAACACGAAGCAACAACTTCTAAAATTGGTGAAGACCAATTGTTTTATTGCAATCAACGCGGTATCAAAACCGAGAAAGCAATTAGCTTAATAGTAAACGGATTTTGTAAAAATGTAATGGATAATTTACCAATGGAATTTGCTGTTGAAGCAAAGAAATTGTTAGAGATTTCATTAGAAGGTAGTGTGGGATAAGATCGTTCAATGTTTAATGTTCAAAGTTCAATGTTAGCAATATAGAAATGGCAGGGTTTAAATCGTTTGAAGATATGGATGCATGGAAGTTAGCAAGAAGCCTTTCTCTAAAGGTTTATAAACTAAGTTCTCGGCAGCCCTTTTTCAATGATTTTGCTTTGAGAGATCAAATAAGAAGAGCCGTAATTTCTATTTCAAGTAATATGGCCGAAGGATTTGAACGAGAAGGGAACAAAGAATTTGTGCAATTTTTAAGCATAGCTAAAGCATCAACAGCAGAAGTTCGCTCACAACTTTATCTGGCTTTTGATTTAGGTTATATAAACAATGAAGAATTTGAGCAATTAAAACTAGAAACATTAAACGTAGGAAAAACAATATCAGGATTAATTAAATATTTAAGATCGTCAGAACTAAAAGGCTCAAAGTATTCAGCTAACATTGAACTTTGAACATTAAACATTGAACTAAAATTATGTTAAAGATTAAAAATTTAAAAGCTTCCATCAACGGAAAAGAGATTTTAAAAGGGTTAAACCTTGAAGTTAAAGCAGGCGAAGTACACGCTATTATGGGTCCGAACGGCTCGGGAAAAAGCACCTTAGCCTCTGTTTTGGCTGGTAGAGAAGATTACGAAATCACAGGTGGCTCGGTAACTTTCAACGGAAAAGATTTATTGGATTTGGCTCCTGAGGCTAGAGCAGGTGAAGGTTTGTTTTTGGCTTTTCAATATCCTGTAGAAATTCCAGGTGTATCTAACATCAATTTCATTAAAACAGCAGTAAATGAAGTTCGCGAATACAACAAGCTGCAGCCTTTAGATACCAAAGAATTCATGAAGTTGTTGAAAGACAAACAAGCTTTGGTGGAGTTAGATGGTAAGTTGGCCAACCGTTCATTGAACGAAGGTTTTAGTGGTGGTGAAAAAAAGAGAAACGAGATATTTCAAATGGCGATGTTGAATCCCACTTTAGGCATCTTAGATGAGACCGATTCGGGTTTAGATATTGACGCATTAAAAGTTGTAGCGAACGGCGTAAATCAATTGAAAAACAAGAACAATGCTTTTGTGATAATTACCCACTACCAAAGATTGTTAGATTATATTGTGCCCGATGTAGTTCACGTTTTATTTGATGGTAAAATCATTAAAACTGGCGACAAAAAATTGGCATTGGAGTTAGAGAAACAAGGATACGATTGGTTGACTAAAGAAACAGCAAAAGCAAAATGAGTTTTAAATTAACCGATAAGGAGCGCTTCCTCATTAATTTTGAAGGTCAGGATTTTTCCAAAGAAGGAAAAAACTTCATCAAAGTTCGTGAGTTGGCTTTGGAATTTTTGAAAGAGTCGGAATTCCCTACTACCAAAGATGAATTGTGGAAATACACTTCTGTAAATTCTATTTTGAAAGATGAGTTTAAACCACTTTCTTCCATCAACAATCCTAATATAGACGCACATAAAATTCCGGGATTAGATGCTTATCAAATGGTGTTTATCAACGGATTTTTTGCACCGCATTTTTCTACAGTTTTTGAAGACGATAAGGGTGAATTTATCTTGATGAACATCAATGCTGCCAAAGGAAAATTTGCGCAGTTTATGGAGAATTATTTTGGCACTTTAGCGAAGTCGCAAGGCAGCGCTTTTAACGCATTAAATGCGGCTTATTCTCAAGACGGCTTGTATTTGCATGTTGCAGCTGGCGTTAAGTTAGAGAAGCCAGTTCATGTATTATTTTTAAATGAAGGAGCTAAGGTTTCTTCACAACCGCGCAACTTAATTGTGGTGGGTAAAAATGCGAAAGCAGAAGTGATTGTATCTTACGATAGTATTGAAACAGAAAATGCTTTAACCAACAGCATTTCTGAAATGGTGTTGTTAGATGGCGGAAAACTTACCGTAAATAAATTGCAGTGCGAAAATGAAAACACATATCACGTTTCTAATGATGTGGTATATCAGCAAAAAAACAGTTCGTTCCACATCAATACTTTTCCGCTTTCTGGAAAACTGATTAGAAACAATTTGAACATTCAAATTGACGGCCCTGGTGCAGATGCTAAATTGTATGCATTGAACTATTTAACAGGAAAAGAGCACGTCGACAATCAAACCTATGTTGAGCATTTAAAACCTCATTGCACTTCTACTGAGTTGTACAAAAGTGTGGTGAATGATGAATCTACAAGCGTGTTCAACGGCAAAATTAAAGTGTACAAAGACGCGCAAAAAACAATGGCTTTTCAATCGAATGCAAACATCATCAACGATGACAATGCTAGGGCTTATGCTAAACCCGAATTGGAAATTTATGCTGATGATGTGAAATGCAGTCATGGTAGTACAACCGGACAGTTCGACAACGAAGCCCTGTTCTATCTACGTGCTCGTGGTATCAAAGAAAGTTCAGCAAAAAAACTATTGTTGCATGCTTTTGCATCTGAAGTTTTAGATGCTGTTGAAAATGGTGTAGTAAGAGAATTTATTGAGAAGAAAATTGAGAAGAAAATTAAATAATGAAAACATTAGAAGAGATAAGAAAAGACTTTCCCATTTTGCATACCAAGGTGAATGGAAAGCCTTTAATTTATTTCGATAATGGCGCTACTTCTCAAAAACCACAAAGTGTAATCGATTCTTTTTCTACTTATTACACTACGCTAAATGCCAACATCCATCGCGGAGTGCATACGTTGAGTCAGCAAGCCACACAAGCTTATGAAGATGCGCGCGTGAAAATTCAACAGTATTTTAATGCGGCTCATTCCGAAGAAATTATTTTCACCAGAGGCACAACTGAAGCCATCAATTTGGTTGCTCACTCTTTTGTGAAAAAAGGCGATGAGGTAATTATTTCTGCTGCCGAACACCATTCTAACATTGTGCCTTGGCAATTGGCCGAATGCAATTTGCAAGTGGTTGCGGTAAATGACACAGGTGAATTCGATATTGAAGATTTCAAAAAGAAGCTTTCTAGCCACACCAAATTGGTTTCGGTTACTCACGTGTCAAATACCTTAGGATCGATTAATCCAGTGAAGGAAATCATTCGTTTATCGCATGAAAAGGGAGTTAAGGTATTGTTAGATGGAGCACAAGCCGTTCAGCACATGAAGGTTGATGTGCAAAATTTAGATTGCGATTTTTATGCTTTTTCTGCACACAAAATGTTTGGTCCGACTGGCATAGGTGCTTTGTACGGAAAAAAAGAATTATTGAATGCCATGCCTCCTTACCAAGGTGGAGGTGATATGATAAAATCGGTGTCGTTTGAAAAAACAACTTACAATGATTTACCGCACAAATTTGAAGCAGGTACCCCTGCCATTGCCGAAGGAATTGCTTTTGGTGTGGCCATAGATTATTTGAATGCGATTGATTGGAAATGGGCTGCGCAACACGAACACGATTTACTAGAATTCGGTACAGCAGAAATCAAAAAATTAGAAGGCGTAAAAATCATTGGTGAAGCGAAAGAAAAAGCAGGAGTAATTTCTTTTGTGGTGGAAGGTGCGCATCATTACGATATTGGCACTTTGCTCGATCAAATGGGAATTGCTATTCGCACAGGGCACCATTGCACTGAACCCTTAATGAAACGATTTAACATTAATGGAACTGCGCGTGCGTCGTTCGCTTTTTACAATACAAAAGAAGAAGTAGAAATATTTATTAATGCTTTAAAAAGAAGTTTAAAAATGCTGCGCTAACATTGAACATTAAACATTGAACATTGAACACGATTGCCGACAACGAAATAGAAATCATAGAAGACTTCGAATTGTTTTCCGATTGGGAAGACAAATACGAGTATATTATTGCTTTGGGAAAAGAATTGCCTTTGATAAAAGACGAATATAAAAATGAAGATTATATAGTGCGAGGCTGCCAATCGAGAGTATGGATTTACGCAGAAAAACAAGGAGAGAACATTGTGTTTTCTGCCGATAGTGATGCCATTATTACGAAGGGAATTATTGCATTATTAATTAGAGTTTTGTCTAATCAACCAGCAACTGAAGTAGCGAAAAGTGATTTAGATTTCATCAATAAAATCGGATTGAAAGATCATCTTTCTCCCAACCGAAGTAATGGTTTGGTGAGCATGATACAAAAAATGAAAACATACGCCCTCGCTTTTAGCTCGGGGGTTCAAAGTTAAACGTTCAATGTTCAAAGTCAGCTAACATTGAACTTTGAACATTAAACATTGAACTAAATTTTATGGAAAAGAAAGAACTAGAAAATAAAATTGTTTCGGTTTTAAAAACTGTTTACGACCCTGAGATTCCAGTGGATATTTACGAATTGGGATTGATCTACGAAATCAATATTTCTGATGACAATGATGTTAATCTTGTGATGACATTAACATCGCCTAACTGTCCGGCAGCAGAATCAATGCCCGCCGAAATAGAGCAAAAAATTAAGGGAATGGAGGAAGTAAAAAACTTCGATTTGAAAATTACTTTCGAACCTACTTGGGATAAATTTATGATGAGCGAAGAAGCTCAAATTGAATTGGGAATGATATGAATTTAGTTCAATGTTTAATGTTCAAAGTTCAATGTTAGCTAGATGGAAGAAATCAAAAATAAAATAGATGAAAGCGGTTTAATACAACTCGACCTGCAAGATTTCATTGCCAAGGGAGAACGTGTTGTAATCGACTTAAAAGACTTTTTATACGAAGGTGTGATGTTGCGTGAAAAAGATTTCCGTGATAAAATTGCTGCTACCGATTGGACTCAATACCAAGATAAATTTGTGGCTATTACCAACACCGCTGATGCTATAATACCATTGTGGTCGTATATGCTTTTGGCCTCTGCACTTCAGCCTTATGTTAAGATTTTAATTCGCGGAAATAAATCGCATTTAGAGGGAGCTTTGCTTCGAATCGCCATTGAAAATATCGACGCCGCACAGTATCGTGATGCGCGTGTGATTGTGAAAGGCTGTGGTAAAATTCCTATTCCCGAATCGGCTTATATTGCGTTAACAATGAAGCTTCAACCTGTTGTGAAGAATTTGATGTTTGGGGAAGCTTGTAGCACTGTGCCAGTATTTAAGAAGAAGTAGAATTATTTCAAATTATTAGCTAATTCTCCCGTAATTTCAGATTTTGCGCAGCGAATCTGAAATCTTCTTTTAAGCGATTTTTAATCGCGATAGCAATGGTTTATAAATGGCGCTTTGGCATTACAAATGCCTGAGAAATAGATTTCAGATTAGCTGCGCAAAATCTGA
>CAMDPJ010000001.1 GCA_945903925.1 Chryseobacterium gleum | reverse complement strand
AAAGGCCACTGTCAGTCAGCTGACTAACGGGAAGGCAGCGCAAAGAACGAGTCAGGAGACCTGCCACTGCAACAATAAAATGATTGCTTCGGGAAAAAAGCAAGAATGTACATGGCTTTACAGAGTAAAAGACATACTACAGTATTTTTATGCAATTTGATTTTTGTAATCACATTGCCTCTCACTTCTTTTGCCCAAATTTCAAAAGATACTTTAGTTACCGATGAAGTGGTGGTGGTAGCCAATCGTTTGCAAAATTTCTCGGCGGGCAGTAAAATTCAAATGTTTGATAGCAGCACATTAGCACAATACAAAAGTGCTAGTCTTGGCGATTTATTGAACAACGAGAGTGGCATTTTTATTAAATCTTATGGCATGGGAAGTATGGCTACTTCTTCGGTTAGAGGTGCAGGGGCGAGTCAGACCCTTACTTTATGGAACGGATTCAATTTAAATAGTCCGATGAATGGCATGTTAGATTTGGCCTTGATTCCCGTTGGTTTCTCCAATTCAGTTAGTGTTCAATACGGAGGTGCCGGAGCCTTGTGGGGAAGTGGTGCTATGGGCGGTGCTATACATCTTAATTTTGTGCCCACGTTTAACCAAGGAATAAGTGTTGGTGCAAATTTCACAGCAGGAAGTTTTTCTAATTTTCCGCAACAAGTAGCTGTTTCCATCAGCAAGAAAAAAGTGATTTCTTCTCTTCGTTTTTTCAATAGTTCTGCAAAAAATGATTTCCCTTTCTACAATACTTTTCTCAATGATAATCCTTTGGTGAAGCAAAGCAATGCCGAACGAAAAGCAAATGGAGTGCTGAGTGAAAATGCAATATTGTTAGGAAAACACAAACTCAATTTAATTTTTTGGTATCAAATTAACGATAGAAATATTCCGCCATCGATGGTGCAAAATTCGGCTAGCGACAACCAAAAAGATGAGTCGTATAGGTTGAGTGGAGAATGGCAATATCAGCAAAGAAGATGGACCTGTTTTGTGCGATCAGCCTATTTCGATGAGCGATTCAATTACAATCGTTTGCATAGTAAATCATTAACATTAATCGTAGAAAGTGAAGCTAAATATTGTGTAAAGAATCAATGCGTAAATTTTGGTGTAAACAACACTTACGCTTCTGCCATAGCCGATAACTATGCCAACAATCCTTTTCAAAATAGAACAGCTCTTTTTGTTTCTTACAAAATTGCAGCGCTTAAAAACAAGTTGTTGTTTACTGCGAGTGTGCGCGAAGAATTAATGAATGGAAAAGCATTGCCTTTTACCTATTCGGCAGGTAGCGATGTAGAAATAAAGAAATGGCTATCGGCTAAAGTTTCTTTTTCTAAATTGTATAGAGTGGCCACCTTAAACGATTTATATTGGGCACCTGGCGGTAATTTAAATTTAAAACCAGAAGAAGGTTTTTCGCAAGACGCATCGTTGAAATTACATTTAGATAGAAAGGAAAAATTGGCATTATGCATTGATGGTTCTTTGTTTAATAGAAATACTTCAAATCAAATTGTGTGGTTGCCAAGCAATGGTTTTTGGACTCCACAAAACATGGTGGATGTTTGGAGTAGGGGAGTGGAAACTAGTTCAAAGTTCAAAGTTCAAAGTTCAAAGTTGAAAATTCAATTTTCTTTACTTACCAACTATGTTTTAGCAACCAATCAAGTATCGAAATCAGAGAACGATGCATCTGTTGGAAAGCAATTAATTTATGTTCCACGTTATAGCGGGCACGCAAAGATTCAAGCAGAATACAAAGGGTTTTTGTTAAGCTATGTGCACAGTTACACGGGCTATCGCTATACCAGTACCGATAATTCGCAGTATTTATCGCCTTTCTATGTTGCCAATATTTACTTGGCTAAATCAATGAAATTTAAAAAACAGCACTTGTCAGTTTTTCTACAAATCGACAATGTGTTCAATACGCAATATCAAGTGCTAAGTGTAAGAGCGATGCCCATGAGATATTATCAATGCGGACTCTCCATTCAAATTAATAAACCAAATAAAATCAAAATCAAAAAATGAAAACTCTTAGTTCTGCTGTTTTTCTTTTATTCTTTGCCCTTGCTTTAAAAGCGCAAACAATAGCAACTTTCGAATCATTAACTTTACCTACCGATAGTTTTTGGGATGGAACTATTGCTGCAGGAGAGTTTGCGAATGGCAACGGCCTGTTTCAAAATGAAAATGCAGGCTGGTGGTCGGCTGGTTTTGCCTACAGCAATATGAAAGATAGTACAACAGCTGGTTATGCAAATCAGTATAGCGCACGCACTGCTGTGGGGTATAATAATTCTACTATTTATGCTGTGGGACAAAAAGATGCATATATTAAATTAACCGGAGCGGCAAAAGGTAAAGGAGTAGACGGAGTTTACATAACTAATGCAACATACTCCGCTTTAAGTATGAAAAATGGAGATATGTTCGCGAAAAAGTTTGGTGGTGTTAGTGGTAATGACGCCGATTGGTTGAAGCTTTCAATAATAGGTTATAACAAAAATATGGTAACAGATACAGTTCATTTTTACTTGGCCGATTATCGCTCTTCAAACGATTATATTGTGAACGATTGGAGATGGGTTAATTTGAAAAAATTGGGTAATGTGGATAGTGTGGTTTTTGCAATCTCGTCTTCCGATAATTCATTTGGATTTATGAATACCCCAGCCTATTTTGCCATAGATAATTTCACCACTTTAGATCGTGAATTGTTTCATCCAGCAGCTGGTGTTGCAGGAAGCAATGCAATGCATAAAGATAGCGCGGCCTTTGCTGCTTGGGCAAACGGAGCTACACTTTCTTTAGGTTATCGAGATATTAGTACTACTTCATCGGGTTATGCATCTGTTGGTAGCAGTGCTTCTGCTTTAGGTAAAGCGGGCGACAATGCTTTGGTAAGTTTAGGCGATGGCGGTTCGGCACTACTTACTTTTGCAGATGGTATTAAAAACGAAGAGGGCTATGATTTTGCCGTTTTTGAAAATTCATTTAGCGATGATTTTTTAGAATTGGCTTTTGTAGAAGTGAGTTCTGATGGTGTAAATTACTTTAGATTTCCTGCCACTTCTTATACTGATACCACTGTTCAAACAGGTTCTTTTGGTTCTACAGAAGCGGTGAACATAAATAATTTAGCGGGAAAATATCGCGCGCTTTATGGAACGCCTTTCGACTTAGCGGAACTAAAAAATGAAAGCGGATTGGATGTAAATAACATCACGCACATCAAAATTATTGATGTAGTGGGAAGCATTCAAAATCAGTATGCATCAAGAGATCAATACGGCAATAAAGTAAACGATCCTTGGCCTACAGCTTTTGCTTCTTCTGGCTTCGATTTAGATGCGGTGGGCGTAATTCATTCATTAGGAAATGGAGTAGAGGAGTTGGCAAAAAATGATTGGATGATTTATCCGAATCCTTTAAACAACAACGGAATTTTAAATCTGGTGAATGCACAAGGAAAGGTTTCTATTTGCGACATGCAAGGTAAAATTGTATACACAGAACAAGTAAATGAAAACAATCATACCTTAGCACTTTCATTTTTAAATTCGGGTATTTATATGGTGTCGGTGAGTAACGATATTTCTATTTCTACCCAAAAATTAATTGTTAGATAATGAGATTAAAAAAGTATAGTTTATTTGTTGGCGTGCTATTATTGTCGATAACCTCTTGCGTTAAAGACAAGCCCAATGAAGAAGAAGAAAATACCGTTGGCACTTCCGACAACGGTGTTTACATCATCAACGAAGGTAATTTTCAGTTTGGCAATGCATCTGTAAGTTATTATGACGTAGATAGTAAAACACTAAAAGAAGATGTGTTTAAAACAGCCAACAACAAAGCTTTGGGTGATGTTGCGCAATCTATTACTCTGCTTAATAACAAAGCCTATATTGTTGTAAATAACTCCAATAAAATTGAAGTGGTGAATGCGCAAACATTTGTTTCTTTGGCTACCATATCGGGACTCACTTCACCTCGTTATTTTTTAGCGGTAAACAATGCCAAAGCTTATGTTAGCGATTACAAAGCCAATGCCATTTCAATTGTCGATTTGAATACCAATACCAAATCGGGTAGTATTCCTTGCACTGGTTTTACAGAAGAAATGGTGATGGCCTTTGGAAAAGTTTTTGTGACGAATGCTTTTAGAGATAAAGTGTATGTTATCAATTCTTCTACTGATATTATTTCCGATAGTATAGCGGTGGGCTATGGGGCTTCATCGATTAAACAAGATAAAAACGGCAAGTTGTGGGTGTTGTGCGGCGGCGATCAAAACAATGTTATTGATGCTACTTTGTATCGCATCAACCCTTCTAACAATTCGGTAGAAATGTATTATACTTTTCCTGTGGCCGAATATCCAAGCAAATTAAAAATGAATGGAACAAACGATACAATGTATTATTTGAATTCGGGGGTGTATCAAATGCCAATTGCTGCGTCAGCTCTTCCTTCCTCTGTATTTATTATGCAAGGCAGTAAAAGCTTTTACGCTTTAGGTGTAGATCCCTCTAGCAGAGTGGTATATGTGGCAGACGCCATTGATTATGTGCAAAAATCTTCTATTTATAGATATACTTCAAAAGGTGTTTTGTTGAACACTTTTAAAGCAGGAATTATTAGTGGTGATTTTGTTTGGTAAAGACACATAAAAATGCGTCTCTACGAGCAAATTATCTTCTGTAATTACTTCTGCTGTTCGAACCTCTGTTGCCCATCGGTTTTTTTCTAAACGCAGCACTCCAAACTGGGGGTTCTCCCATTTCTGTTGGAGGCGAAAGTTTAGGTAATTCTCTTTCAATCAGTTTTTCAATTCTACTGAACTTGTACATGTCGTCTTCATTCACCAAAGTAATAGCATTTCCTTTGGTGTTGGCGCGTGCTGTTCTGCCAATACGATGAACGTAATCGGCAGCTTCATTAGGCACATCGTAGTTTACTACTAGGTTGATGTCTTTAATGTCGATACCCCTGCTTAGTACATCGGTAGCTACAACGATACGCAACTTCTTGCTTCTAAATTGAGACAATAAATTCTCTCTTTCTTTTTGGTCTAAATCGCTCGAAATACCATCTACAGAATATCCTTTTCTTCTCAAAGCCGAAACGATAGTTTGTACTTTACTCTTGCTTGAAGTAAAAACAATGATGCTTTCAAAATCGGTTTTGTCCTTTATCAAATGATGCAACAAAGCATTTTTTTGATGACTATGCGATAAATATACATCTTGTTCAACACCTTCTGCAGGTTTGGCAATCGATAAACTTATTTCTATAGGGTCGTTGATAATCTTATTGGCAAAATCGCGAATTTTTTGTGCCATCGTAGCACTAAAGAAAAGTGATTGTCGGGTTTTGGGCGTAAAAGAAATAATTTTTAAAATATCGTTCACAAAGCCCATGTCGAGCATTCTGTCTGCTTCATCTAAAATAACATGTTGTACTTCGTCAAACTTCACATAACCTAAATTTAAATGTGATAACAATTTACCTGGTGTAGCCACTATGAAATCAACACCTCCCGTTAATGACGCTTTTTGGTCGTTCCAGCTAGAGCCGTCGTCTCCACCATAAATAGCGATAGAACTAGCACCTACAAAATAGCCAAAGCCTTGTATTTGTTGTTCAATTTGAATGGCTAATTCTCTGGTCGGACAAAGTATTAAGGTGTTTACGCCCGATGTTTTTTTCTGCGCAATTTTGTTTAAAATGGGCAACAAAAAGGCTGCGGTTTTACCTGTTCCTGTTTGTGCGCAAGCTATTAAATCTTTGCCTGCCATGATTTGTGGCATCGCTTGTTCCTGAATGGGAGAAGCATCTTCGAAGCCCATGTATGAAATGGCTTCTAATAATTTTTCGTTGAAATTGAATTCTGTAAACTTCATAAATGACTAACTGATTAATGAAGCCGTCACTTTAAGTTTATCAATAATTTGTTGAGCAACATTGAGGGCTTCGTATCCATCTTGAATGGTCACAACTGGGTCATGATTATTAATGATGGCTTGCGCGAAGGTAGTCAATTCTTCTTTGATTGCATTAGTGTCTTTAACATCGGGCGAACTAAAGGTAATTTCCTTTTTGCCTTTGTCGTTGCCTAAATCAATTATCAGCGACATAGGGTCGGCATCTCCTTTTAGCTCATTCAATTGAAAAATGCTCGTTTTTTTCTCTAAAAAATCGATTGTGATGTAAGCGTCTTTTTGAAAAAATCTTGCTTTGCGCATGTTCTTCAACGATATTCTGCTGGCGGTTAAATTGGCCACACAACCATTGTCGAATTCAATACGGGCATTGGTAATATCAGGCGTATCGCTTACCACAGCGCAACCGCTTGCCGAAATCTTTTTTACGGGAGAGTTCACTATATTTAATATGATATCGATATCGTGAATCATTAAATCTAAAACTACAGAAACATCGGTGCCACGCGGATTAAACTCGGCCAAGCGATGACACTCTATAAACATTGGTTGAGTGAAATAAGGAATGGCTGCAACGTAAGCCGGGTTGAATCTTTCTACGTGTCCCACCTGAATTTTTACATTCGCCTCATGCGACAGGTGCATTAGGTTTCTCGCTTCTTCTAAAGTGTTGGTAATGGGTTTTTCAATGAAAATATGTTTGCCACTTTTTAATGCTTTAACGGCACATTCGTAATGATAAATGGTAGGCGTAACAATGTCAACAACATCTACGGCTTCTATTAATTCTTCTGCTGAAGCATAGGCTGTGATACCAAATTCTTTAGCTACTTCTTTTTGTGTTTCTGGATTGGGATCGAAGAAACCTATTAAGCTGTATTCTGCAATTTGCTGAATGAGCTTAATGTGAATCTTACCTAAGTGCCCAGCCCCAAGTACGCCTATTTTTAACATTGTTTTGTTTGTTTTTTGTAAAAGTAATTGAAATGCTTGGCAGCGAACTTTATATCTTCACCAAAGAATCAACACTTATATATTGATAACTGTGCTAGATACATTTAAACATAAGGGGATGCGCAATAAGATGGTGGAGGAGTTGCGAACTCTAGGTATCAGCGATGAGCAAGTTTTGCAGGCTGTTAATAATGTGCCTCGCCATTGGTTTTTAGAAAATGCCCTCTTGGAACATGCTTATCAGAATAAGGCATTTCCTATAGGTAGCGGACAAACCATTTCTCATCCTTACACTGTTGGATTTCAAACGCAATTACTGGAAATAAAAAAAGGAGATAAAGTACTAGAGGTAGGAACAGGTTGTGGCTACCAAACCTCGGTGCTGTTTCAAATGGGAGCTAAAGTTTTTTCCATAGAAAGACAACACGCCCTTTTTGTAAAAACCAAAAAGTTTTTGAGCGAAACTAATGTGAGTGTGAAGTTGTTTTATGGTGATGGTTATCAAGGCATACCTACATTTGCTCCTTACAACAAAATCATTGTAACAGCTGGTGCGCCATATGTGCCCGATGCTTTGTTGGCGCAGTTGATGGAAGGCGGTAGATTGGTGATACCTGTTGGTGAAGGCGAAAAACAAATGATGACCGTGATTGATAAATACAAAGGTGGTGTGCTAAAAAAATACGAAGTGATGGAGTTTTCTTTTGTGCCTTTGCTTGAAGATAAGAATTGGAATCATTAAAGAGGCCTCACCCCAACCCTCTCCAAAGGAGAGGGAGATGGGAGAAGTATTAAGTACTAATTATTACCTACTCCCTCTCCTTTGGAGAGGGTTGGGGTGAGGCCAAAAAAATAACATTATGTTGGAACAAATTCTACAAAATTTAAAGATTGCTTCTTTAAATAAAATGCAGCTGGAAACTATTGAAGCTGCTAAAAAAGAGGGCGATTTGATGTTGTTGTCGCCAACGGGTTCGGGTAAAACTTTAGGCTTTTTATTGCCCGTGTTTCAGCGTGTCAATCAACATAAAGAAGGAGTGCAGGTGTTGATTTTGGTGCCTTCTCGCGAGTTGGCTATTCAAATAGAACAAGTTTTCAAAGCCATGGGCACAGGCTTTAAGGTGAATTGCTGTTATGGCGGACACTCCACAAAAATTGAAAGAAATAATTTAGAATTTCCTCCTGCCGTTTTGGTGGGCACACCTGGAAGAATTGCGCATCATATTCGCAACCGTAATTTCGAAACACATTCTATTCATACTTTGGTTTTAGATGAATTTGATAAATCTTTGGAGTTCGGTTTTCAAGATGACATGTCGGAAATTATTGCACATTTAGAGTATCTAAAAAAACGAATACTTACCTCGGCAACGAAGTTAGATGATATACCCGATTTTACAGGGTTCAACAATCCAACCCTTGTGAATTATTTGAGTGACACGCCAACAAAATCTGCAGGATTAAAATTGAAATTGGTTCGCTCTGCCCACAAAGATAAGTTAGATGCATTGCTTGATTTGTTGTGCTGGCAAGGCAATAAATCAACCTTGATTTTTTGCAACCACCGCGAATCGGTAGAACGTGTGAGCGATTTGTTGTATGACAATGCCATCATGCACGATATCTTTCATGGTGGCATGGAACAAGAAGACAGAGAGCGCGCCTTGATAAAATTTAGAAATGGAAGTCACCAAATATTGGTTACTACCGATTTGGCATCTCGCGGATTAGATATTCCCGAAATTGAAACTGTAATTCACTATCATTTGCCATTGAAAGAAGATGCTTTCATTCATCGCAATGGAAGAACAGCCCGAATGAACGCAAAAGGAACCTCTTATTTATTGTTGGGTGCAGAAGAAGATATACCCGATTTTATCAATGAAATTCCCGATGAATTAAATTTACCTAAAGCTACCACTGTGCCTAAGTTAACCGAATGGCAAACCTTGTATATTGCAGCAGGTAAGAAAGATAAAATCAACAAAATGGATATTGTGGGTATGTTGTGTCAGAAAGGAAAATTGGTGAAAGCCGATTTAGGTTTGATAGAAGTACTCGACCATTCATCTTACGTGGCGGTTAAAAGGGATAAAATAGAAGAGATGTTGCGTTTAATTCGACACGAGAAAATAAAAGCGAAGAGTGTGCGCATGGCCATAAGTAATTAAAACAATATAAACTTAAAAAGCCTTCTTAGTTTATTGCTAAGAAGGCTTTTTTATTTTCTGTTATTTCTTTTCCTCTTCGCTAGGAGGCAAAGGTTTTTCTTTGGTGAAATTTCCGTTTGCATCTACATACATAATCATGTCTTCAAACGAACTTTGTTTTTTAGGTTCATTTCGTTTGTCTTTGATGTTCTGCATTTTTTCTTTGCGAGCCTTGCTGCGCAAATCGGCTTTTTGTTTTTTAATGAAACTATTGTTCGATTTTGCCATTGTTTTGTTTTTAGTTTATGAATGTGTATGCTTTACCACTGTTGCCTGCTCTACCAGTTCTACCAACACGGTGGATATAACTATCGATGTTTTTTGGTTTTTGATAATTGATGACATGTGATACATTTGAAACATCTATTCCTCTTGCTGCAACATCAGTAGCTACCAGCACTTGAATACGATTGCTTTTGAATTTATCTAAAGCTTGCACTCTGTAGTTTTGCGATTTATTACCGTGAATCTCATCGGCTCTGATACCTGCGTTGTTCAAAGCTTTGCAAACTTTACTAACACCTCTTTTGGTTTCAGCAAAAACAATTACTCTTTCAAACGCTTCATCTTTTAGCATAGAAATCAAGACTTCCATTTTATCTTCATTGGGTTTTACTTCAATGATATCTTGATCTACATGTTCGGCGCTGGCGTTACCAGAACTTACACGTACTTCAAGCGGATTGGTTAAAATAGATTGAATCAATGCTTTCTGACTGCTTTCATAAGTTGCAGAGAACAACATCGTTTGTTGACGGTGAGTCATGGCTTTCACCATTTTTTGAATTTCGTGAGAGAAACCCATGTCGAGCAATCTATCAAATTCATCTAATACCAAAGCAGAGAAATCTTCAAAATACAAAGCTTTTTGATTAGCTAAATCCATCAATCTACCAACAGTACCAATGATAACGTGCGAAGGCTGACGCAACAATTGCCGGTCTTTATTCACACTCGTTCCACCAATAAAACACTCGCTGTACAAGTTTAAACCTGCGCTAATGCTTTTAAATTCATCTTGAATTTGCAAGGCCAACTCACGAGTAGGCGCCACAATCAATACTTGAAATGCAGGCTTGTGATTTAGTAAATGTTGAATGATAGGTACTAAAAAGGCTGCAGTTTTACCTGTTCCTGTTTGAGCAATTCCCAATAAATCTCCACCTTTTAGTAAGGCTTCAATGGTTTTGTCTTGAATCTCCGATGGTTTTTCGTAGCCCTTTTTCAATAAATTTTGAATGATGCTTTCGTGTACCGGTAAATCTGTGATTTTTCTGTCAGAAACATATTTCACATCTTCTACAGGAGCCGCTTTTTTAACGAAGCTTCTGTTGTCGAGCGTGCTTTCTTTCTGATTTGATTTGTTTTGTGTTCGGCGAAAATTGCCGTTTTGTGGCGCACGACTAGTGCGTGCGCGAGAACTAAATGTGTTATTCATTCTTAAGTTGTTATGCCTTACTAAAACCCTACGTTGCTTATCTGTCTAACAACTTAATGCTTTTCAAACGTTATAAAATTTTCAGCTGAAGCGAGAGATTAGTAGAAGAAAAATAAGGGTGATAATCTTAAAGTTGAACTAACTATACAGAACTGGTTTCTGCTAAAATGTGCGTGAAGCTAAGGTTTTAAACGTCAACATCCTAATGGGCTTGTTTTCTGCTGCTTTTTCCCTATTTTTAACCCTTCAATTTTTTACATATGTTCGATAGTTTATCAGATAAGTTAGAAAGGGCGTTTAAGGTTCTTAAGGGACAAGGCCAAATTACAGAAATTAACGTTGCCGAAACACTGAAAGAAGTGCGTCGCGCTTTGTTAGATGCCGACGTTAGTTTTAAAGTAGCAAAGGATTTTACAGATAGAGTGAAGGAGAAGGCGCTCGGGCAAAACGTGTTAACCTCTATTTCGCCCAACCAATTGATGGTGAAAATTGTCCACACTGAATTGACTGCGCTAATGGGGGGCGAAGAAACCGATATCAATCTTAAAGGTTCTCCGGCCGTTATATTAATTGCAGGTTTGCAAGGTTCGGGTAAAACTACCTTCACCGGAAAATTTGCCAACTACCTTAAAAAGAAAAAAGGAAAAAATCCTTTGCTCGTTGCGGGTGATGTATATCGTCCGGCTGCGATTGATCAGTTAGAAGTTTTAGGCGCACAAGTAGAATGTGCTGTTTTTACAGATAGAGAAAGTAAAGACCCTGTGGCTATTGCGAAAGCAGCTATTGAGCATGCCAAAGCGAAAGGATACAATGTTGTGATTATAGATACCGCGGGTCGTTTGGCAGTTGATGAGATGATGATGAACGAAATCGCTAACGTGAAAAAAGCGGTGAGTCCGGGCGAGATTTTGTTTGTGGTGGATTCAATGACCGGACAAGATGCAGTGAACACAGCAAAAGCATTCAACGATAGATTAGATTTCGACGGAGTAGTTCTTACAAAATTAGATGGTGATACACGCGGTGGTGCTGCTTTATCTATTCGCGAAATTGTTGACAAACCAATTAAGTTTGTAGGTACTGGCGAGAAGATGGATGCGCTGGATGTGTTTTACCCAAAACGTATGGCCGACCGTATTTTAGGGATGGGTGACGTGGTGAGTTTGGTGGAGCGTGCGCAAGAACATTTCAATGAAGAAGAAGCTAGAAAATTGCAGAAGAAAATTCATAAAAATGAATTCAACTTCAACGACTTCTTTGATCAAATTCAGCAAATCAAGAAGATGGGTAACATGAAAGATTTGATGGGTATGATTCCTGGAGTTGGCAAGGCTTTAAAAAATGTAGATATCGATGATGATGCTTTCAAATCTATTGAAGCGATCATTCAAAGTATGACTCCCAAAGAGAAATTGAATCCAACTATTTTAAGTGGCAGCAGAAGAAAAAGAATTGCTGCTGGCAGTGGAACTAATATTCAAGAAGTAAACAAACTCATCAAGCAGTTTGAAGACACATCGAAAATGATGAAAATGATGTCGAACAAACAAAACATGATGAAAATGATGAAGAATTTCCCGGGGATGGGATAGTAGTAACTCGTTTAAAGTTTAATGTTCAAAGTTCAATGTTAGCTCATTTGAATTCTGAACATTGAACATTGAACATTGAACATTGAACTATGATATTATTAGACGGCAAAAAAACATCAGCAGAAGTAAAAGCTGAAATCAAAATTGAAGTAGATAAACTAAAAGCATCTGGCGGCAAAATTCCTCACTTGGCAGCAGTGCTGTTGGGTAACGATGGCGCTAGTGAAACTTACGTGGCTAGTAAAGTGCGTTCGTGTGAAGAGGTGGGTTTTAAATCTACTTTGATTCGTATGGAAGCTTCGAGCACCGAAGAGCAATTAATGGAAATCATTCGTGGTTTAAATGAAGATGCCGACATCGACGGGTTTATCGTTCAATTGCCCTTGCCAAAACATATCAACGAAGAGAATGTTACCCAAGCAATTTTGCCGCAAAAAGATGTTGACGGATTTCATCCTGTGAATGTGGGGAGAATGACTTTGGGCCAGCCTTCTTATATTTCTGCTACGCCTTGGGGTGTTATGCAAATGTTGGAAAAATACAATATAGATACGCAAGGAAAACATTGTGTGGTGATTGGTAGAAGCAATATCGTAGGCCGACCAATGAGCATCCTCATGTCGCAATCTGCTAAGTTTGCTAATGCTACAGTAACTGTTTGTCACAGTAAAACAAAAGACATCGCATCGTTCACTCGTTCTGCAGATATTTTAATTGTGGCTTTAGGCAAAGCCGAATTTGTTACCGCCGATATGGTAAAAGATGGAGCTGTAGTAATCGACGTTGGTATCACTCGCGTTGCCGATGCCACTAAGAAAAGTGGTTTCGCTATTAAAGGCGACGTTAAGTTTGATGATGTTGCCCCTAAATGTTCTTACATCACTCCGGTGCCTGGTGGAGTGGGTTTGATGACGGTAGCTTCTTTGATGATGAATACTTTGTTGAGCGCTAAGAAGGAGATTTATAAGTAATGCGAATACTATTATTCTTATTTATATTTTTTTCATCTTTTCTCACCGCTCAGTCTTCTTTAAAAATAGGTGCTGAATTAAGTGCTAATGTTGCAATCCCTCGTGGTGGTGTTCCTGCGCTAAATCTTTTTTTTAAGTGGAATAGGCATGAGGTTTATTTGGGCATTAATGATTATTTGAATATGTTATTTCCTGGTGCATCGCCTATTGATGCCTTAGGTTTTGAATCAGGTTACAAATATCATTTTCTTTCAGGGAAAAGGAGAAGTCATTTTTATTCGGAATTTAATGTGCAGCATTATGCTTGGTCGTGGGGTGCTGGACCAAATTATTCTTATACTAACAATGAATATGAGAGTGGATATCCCGCTTCTTTTGGTAGAAATTGGCTCCTAAACTCATCCTTGCAAATAGGTTATGAAACGTATTTTTTGCGTTGGTTATCGCTCACTATTTCTAGTGGAATTGGGTTGCAATATGATAAAGAATCTATTCGCGATAATTTTCTGCCCGGTTACCCTTATCAAGTTAAAAGCGAATTGTATTATGTTATTGTTCCTTTTAAAGTGGGACTAAGATTTACAATTGGTTTAAATAAAGGAAAGGGAGATTTATAAGTAATATCTAAAACACATCTACAGTTTGAAATTGTTGGTTAAGTAATCTTCCGTTGAATATACTTCCGGGTGCGCAACTCCCTCTTAGCGAAGAGGGGTGCGTAAAGGCCTGTGAAGTGGGAGGGAGATGGATAGAGTTATTGTGAATCCATCTCCCTTCTTCCCACAAGCAAAGTCGCACCCCTCTTCTCTAAGAGGGAGCCCCACACCCAGAAGTACGCTCTCAAAAAAAGAAATTGGCTTGTTTAACGATTATGTTGTTTAATCAAAAACTAGTGCAAACTTTAGAATACCTTTTTCCCTTTTCGGTAAAACTCACGTTTCGATTTACCGTTTTCATCAACGTATTTCCACGAGCCTTTTTTAATGCCGTCTTTGTACTTTCCTTTTGCTTTTAAAAAACCGTTAGCATAGTATTCTAAATATTTACCTTCTAAATTTCCTTTTTCATTGTAGCTTTCTTGTAGTTCAATTCGGCCGTCTTCATACCATAGGTTATGATCGCCAAAAGGTTTGCCACAGTTGTAATACACATACTCCTTAGGTTGATAATTGTCGTAGCACTTTTGATACAATCCATGTAAAACGCCATTGCTGTAATTGATTTCTGAAATGAGTTTGTCGTTGGAAGTCCATTCTTTTTGTGCGCCATCCAACAAATCATTGGTGTAATAAAACTCCGCTTGCTTAACTCCATTTGGATACCATGATACCACACTACCTTCTTTGATATCGTTAATGGATGTATCGCTAAGTGGCTCTCGGTAAAAGGAAATACTTAAATTGCTGTCCATACTACTCACATAGAAATCGCTTTGTTGCATAATGATTTCACGAGAAAGATTATTGTCGAGTTTTTGATGCACATCACTTACGTTTTTAACTATCATGTTCGATAGCTGACTGCTACTCACCATCTTTTTGGTGAAGTTGTAAAAAATGGTATTCCATAACCCTTGCGTGCTTTGTATGTTTTTACTGCCGTTATAATAGGTAAAGTTGGGCACATAATATTCTGTGTTTTCTGCACATTCAGATAAAACTTCTTCTTTCTCGTTGTATCTTTTATAGGTGTAAGAGCAGCCTTCCGATAATCCATTTTTACTAATGGTGTTGCCTGTTAGAATTAGTTTTTCTGTGGTTTCAAAACCAAGGTCGAGAGATTTTTCCTGACTGTACCACGCCAAACTAATATAGGTGTTGAAGTTTTTCAGGAAAGACGCATATAAAGGATATTTAAGCTTGATTAAACATTCGCCTGTTTTTAAAATACTTTTTTCGCTTATTTGAATGATGCTGTCGTTGATGTTCGATTTCGAAAAGAGTTGATAGTATTGAGTGAAGGCGTCGTTTTTTTGAAAGTTAACATCGTTGGTGCGCGAGTAAAATTCATTCATGCCGTTAATGGCGGTAAACATTTGAAAAGACAATAATAAAACGGCCCTATTGTAAGCTTGTTTGTAGGCCTTTTCCAAATCTAAAAAGGGGTCGGAAACACCAATACTGTAAATGTTGTTTTCTGCCACCGAGTTCCAATTGAAAAACCAAGAAGGTAGGGTGTCGTGACTAAAATACTGATCGGGAATTTTTTGCAGCGTGCCACTCAAAGGGTCATCTAAATTCTTTTCAAAGTTCCATATCAGGTCGGGATAATTTTTTTGCCATTCAACGAAATCGCTTGTTTGCGCTGATACACTTAGAGCGAAAAGCAAAACAATTGCTAAGTGTGTATAACGAAATTTCATATGTCTGTTTTGCTTCATTGAGCCAAAATACGTACCATTTGCTAAATATTTTTTGCCTGCTGTAACATTTAATTAACAAGTTTGTTTTCGCTATTGTCCAGAAAATTAAGGTTAAATGTTAAGTTTTGAGCACCTGCACTTCCCGGCAGGTGCTTTTTTATTGGGATTTACCCTTATCAAAAGCCATAAAGAAGTTAATCCAAATGATACGTGAATATCTGTACGTAATTGGCATTAGGGCTGATAGTTCCACTAAACCGAAGATGAGGTAATAATGTATAGGTAAATCGGGAAAAACGAATAACAAAGCAACAACAGATGGAACGGCAAAAGCTACACCCATTGCGTAACTAATGTACATTGCGCCAAAGTAAAAACCTGGTTCCATGTCGAAGGTTAGGTGGCAATGCTCACATTCGTCTAACATTTTTAAGCCCTTAAGAGAGTAAGGATGTGCGCCGGCAAAATAGTCGCCTTGTTGGCAACGCGGACACTTCATTTTTACGATGCTGTATGCTTTTGAACCTTTAGAAGCCATTTTGTTTTTTGGTCATTTCTTCGCTGTAAAACGTTTCAAACGATTTAGTTTTGTAATGATTTTCGTTGATGTAGCGCAAGCAAACTAAAAATTGTTCGGCATTTAAATAACCAGGAATACCTTGTATTTTTTTGTTCATGCCATCTATGTAAGCAATAGTTGGGTAACCAATTCGTCCGTCTTCTGAGCCATATTGTGTGGCAAATTGATGGGCAGTTTTTCTGTTTAATGGTACCCCTAAATTTACGAAGGTATCTTTGTTAAATACAATGGTGTCTGTTCTTTCTGCATTGAATTTTACTGCGTAAAAATTCTGATTAACATACTCAATTACTTTTGGGTCTTGAAACGTAGTGGCATCAAGCTGTTTGCACCATCCGCACCAGTTGGTGTATAAATCCACCATTATTTTTTTTGGTTTTTGTTTATTTAACTTTTCGGCTTCCTGTATAGTGAGCCATTTAATGCTTGCGGTCTCTTTTTCAGGTGTTTTTGAAATAAAAGAAAAAGAGATGAATAAAGCCGAAGCTGTTAGAAATGAAGCGATAAGTAACTTTCTCATAGCTGTTGAATTAAGTGATTAATTAAAGTACAAATTATCTTTTAAATAATTTTCTATCGGCAACAAAAGTTCCAAAAGGCAAAAGAGAAGCAATTAATGCTAAAAAGATGATTTTAAAATTCCATTTTTCTTCGCGAGCTACAATCAAAACCCAAAGGCAATAAGCGATGAAAAGTACACCATGTGCCATACCCACAAAAAAATTGGGTTCAGGAATATTGTATATGCGTTTTAGCGGCATTGTTACGCCAAAAAGAAGTAAAAAGCTAATGCCTTCTAAGATGGCCCAAAGCTTAAGTATTTGTAGATTGTTACTCATGTGTTGATATTATAGCGACAAAAGTAAACAAATAAACAACCTAAATTTGTTAAATTCGCACACGCATATGGAAACACAAAAATTACAAAGTTTAGCGCAAAATCTAGAGGGGGTTCTGCACTACGATCATACCATGAGAACGCTTTATGCTACCGATGCATCGGCGTATAGAGAAATGCCAACAGCTGTTGCTTTTCCTAAAACTCAAAAAGATTTACATACCTTAATCGACTTCGCTTCAAAAGAGAAAACGTCGTTGATACCGCGTACGGCGGGTACATCGTTGGCCGGACAAGTAGTAGGTAACGGTATTGTGGTGGATGTGTCTTTACATTTTACCAAGATTTTGGAGGTTAATAAAGAAGAGCACTGGGTGCGTGTGCAACCGTCGGTTATTCGCGATGAGTTGAATTTGCATTTGGCTCAGTTCGGATTGTTTTTCGGTCCAGAAACAAGCACAAGCAACCGTTGCATGATGGGTGGAATGGTTGGAAATAACTCGTGTGGTGCTCGTTCTGTAATTTATGGAAGTACGCGTGAACACTTGCTAGAAGTGAAAGTTATTTTGAGTGATGGTAAAGAAACTACCTTTAAAGAAATGACTTTACAAGAGTTTGAAGATAAATGCGCTGGCAAGAATGTAGTTAGTCCATTAGAACAAAAAATATATCAAAACATTAAGGATATTTTAAGCAATCCTGAGAATCGTGAAGAGATTGAAAGAGAATATCCGAAGGCTACTGTTTTAAGAAGAAATACAGGTTATGCCATCGATTTGTTGAAAGATGCAGAGCCATTTAAAGCGGGCGGAGAGAAATTCAATTTCTGTAAGTTGATTGCGGGTTCTGAAGGTACTTTGTGTTTCATGACAGAAATTAAATTGAACTGTTCTCCAACATTGTCGAAACATTCGGCGATGATGTGTGCGCATTTCGATTCTATCGATTCTTCGTTGCGTGGTAACTTGGTGGCTTTAAAATACAAGCCATCTCAGGTGGAGTTAATCGACCATTATGTGGTAGATTGCGTTCGCGAAAATATTGAACAAAGTAAAAATGGAGATTGGGTGCAAGGCACACCAAAAGCCATTATGATGATTGAAGTGCATCGCGATTCAATGGAAGAAGTGATGGCAGTGATGAAAGATATGGAAGCCGATTTACGTGCTTCGGGCTATGGCTATTATTTCCCCGTTTTGGTGGGTGAAGAAACTAAAAAGCCACTGACTTTGCGTAAAGCAGGATTAGGTTTGTTGTCTAACATTCCTGGCGACGCCAAAGCGGTTCCTGTTATTGAAGATACCGCCGTTGATGTAAATGATTTGCCAGAATACATTGCCGAGTTTAACAAAACATTAGCCGATAGAGGTTTGTACTGTGTGCATTATGCACATGCTGCAACGGGTGAGTTGCACTTGCGTCCGATTTTGAACTTAAAAACAAAAGAAGGCAACGAAATGTTTAGAACCGTAGCGCAAGATATTGCTACGCTAGTGAAGAAATACAAAGGTTCGTTAAGTGGTGAGCATGGTGATGGTAGATTGCGTGGTGAGTTTATTCAGTTTATGATCGGACCGAAGAATTACGCTTTGGTGACTTCGGTGAAAAGAACATGGGATCCACAAAATATTTTCAATCCGGGTAAGATTGTAGACACTCCGCCAATGAATACTTTCTTGAGATATACTGTGGGACAGCAAGACCCAACTTTAGATACCATTTTTAGATACCCTGAAGGTTTGTTGAAAGCTACCGAGCAGTGCAATGGTTCTGCCGATTGCCGCAAAACTGAATTATCAGGAGGCACGATGTGCCCGAGTTACATGGCCACCCGCAACGAAAAAGATACTACGCGTGCAAGAGCAAATATTCTTCGCGAAGCCATCACTTACTCAGGTAGAGTGAATCAGTTCGATGCGCCAGAGGTGAAAGAAGTAATGGATTTGTGCTTGAGCTGTAAGGGCTGTAAATCTGAATGTCCGTCGAATGTTGATGTGGCCAAAATGAAAGCAGAATCGGCTTACCAATATTATAAGGTGCATGGCGTTCCTTTCCGTTCTCGAATGATTGGTGATATAATGAAAACCAATGCTATTGGGGCTAAAGTTCCAGGGCTATTCAATTTCTTTCTATCTGCTCCGGTTTTTTCAAATGCCATTAAAGGTTTGATGGGAATGGCGCAAGCTCGTCCCATGCCTTTGCTGCACAAATACACTGTAGAGAAATGGTTCAAGAAAAACAAAGCAAATAACTTTGGTGTAAAAACAAAACCAACAAAAGGAAAAGTGTTGTTGTTCAACGATGAGTTTACGAACTTCTACGATGTTACTCAAGCTGAGAAAGCGGTGTTGCTGCTAACGCATTTAGGTTACGATGTAGAAATACCAAAGCATACTTTTAGCGGAAGAACCTACTTATCTAAAGGTATTGTAGATAAAGCAAAAACTTTGGCCAATGAAAACGTTACGATGTTGCAAGGTAAAGTAACCAAAGATACCCCAATGGTAGGTTTAGAGCCATCGGCGATCCTTACTTTTAGAGATGAATATTTAGATTTGGTGAACGAGAATTTAATTCCAGCGGCTAAAGAAATAGCGAGCAATACTTTCTTTATTGATGAGTTCATCTCAAACGAAGTGCAAAAAGGAAACATCACTTCTGATTTGTTTACTACTGAAGAAAAGACTTTGAAAGTTCATGGCCACTGTCACCAAAAAGCGTTGTCATCTTTAACGCACACTAAGCGAATGCTTACTCTGCCAAAGAACTATAAAGTGAACATGATTAATTCGGGCTGTTGCGGAATGGCTGGTTCTTTCGGTTACGAAAAAGAACATTACAACATCTCTATGAAAGTAGGGGAGTTGGTGTTGTTTCCTGCGGTGAGAAAAGCCGAGAAAGGAACGATAATTGTAGCTCCCGGACACTCATGTCGTCATCAAATTCACGATGGAACAGGTGTGAGTGCCTTGCATACGGTGGAAGTGTTGTATGATGCATTAATTAAGTAGAATGAAAGTATTGAAATTGTTTTTTGGCTTTTGGCTTTTCACTTTTTCCTTGTTTTCGCAAGATCGCTTGGGTTTGGCCAATAGCAATTATATGCCTGTTACCACCAATCTTTTCAATCCCTCATCTATTGTAGATTCTTATACTTGGTTAGACATCAACGCAGTGGGTGCATCCCTGTTTTTTCATAACAATTATTTGTACATACCAGCTTCTCAATTGGCCCCCTCTGATAGGTTTACTTTTAACTTTAGCTTCGATAGTGATTTAGGTCAATTTGACAATAGTTTCGATAAAAATATATATGCTGATGCTACAGTGTTTTTACCATCGGCATCTTTGGTTTTGGGCAGAAGTAGTGTTGCTATTAATGCGACAAGCAGAAACGTAATTGATATTAGAAATTTCCCGGCTCAGGTGGCTAAAGGAATGTACACAGGATTTCAAAATGCAACCGAATTGTTTGGAGAGAAAATTGATGCCGATAATATGAAAGCAAATCAGCTTTCGTGGTTAGAAGCTGGCGCTTCTTTTGGCACTTTTGTGTACACATTTGACGAACATGTAGTAACAGCAGGTATTAGCATTAAAAAATTATGGGGTATTAATGGGTTTGCGGCGAAGGTAGACGATTGGGATTACACCACAGAAGATTTAACCACCATGCGTATTCATAAGTTTAAGGGAGAGGTGGCCTCAGCCTCTGGTTTTGGAAGTGGTAAAGGTTACAGTGGCGACTTAGGTATTACGTATAAGCGATTTTTTAAATGGTCTAACCAGTACCGTCCGAACGACAAAAGAACTTCATGCAATAGAATGCCTTATCGTTACAAATTAATGGCAGCTATTGTTGATTTAGGAAGTATCAAGTTTACTGAAAATGCTACACTTACAACGTACACTAGTTCTGATAGCGATTGGAATAATTATACCCATAACAATGTGAGCAGCGCCAGTGATATTACTAATTTCTTTTCAACCATGGGAGGAAGTGTTCAGTCTACGGTAACGAATTCATTTTCTATGGGCTTACCCACAGCTATAACAGCTGCTGCCGATTACAATTTGGGTTATGGATTTTATGCTGGTGCTAATACCGTGATAGGTTTGCCTAGTTTGTTTTTACTGGGGCCACAACGTCCTTTTCAATTGGCGGTGATGCCTCGTTTCGAAAGTCGTTTTTTCGAAATGTCTATTCCTGTCTCCACCATTAATTTTCAAGATATTCGTTTGGGTTTCATGATGCGTTTAGGCTGGCTAACCATAGGTACCGATAGGTTGAATACTTTCTTGTTTGGTGATGTTTATGCCGCCGATGTTTTTGTGTTGTTGAAGTTGCCTTTTTATACAGCGCCGCAATGCAAAGAGAAAAAATCAAGCGCTAAGAAAGCTCCTTTTTGTCCGAAATTTAGATAGCACCTCCTTGAAAAATTTTATAGCAATTATTGACGATTATTTTGGAGCAAATTATTCTTCCAAATATTTCCATGGTGATGATCTTAAATCAAACTTCAAGTCAATTCAAAATGAAAATGTATTATTGATTTATTCATCAATTGATGATAAATATTATTTGAATTTAATTGTAGCTAAAGAAAAAGGAAAGGGGCACGGTGCCAAAATGCTTGATATGTTTAAAGAGATTATTGCGGCCGATTTTTATGTGGAAACATGGCTGTATGAAGGAAATAGAGGATTAATAAAATGGCTTAAAAATAATGGAGGAGAGGTGATTAAGATAGTAGATGATTTTTGGCTGGCTGATAGTATTGCCGAGAATTATTTTTGTTCTATTTGCGCACATCCTTGTAAATGCACCATGATCTTGTATCACGTTAAAAACAATCTGAAAAAATAACAATGCCCAAGAAAACAGAAAGTGCTAAAGCCGATTGCGTATGTTTTTTTTCAATGTTTTTAGTGCTGTGAAAATCAACTGTCTTTTTTCTGTTCAATAGCGAGAAAATAAGTGTGGCTAAAGCATAAAAAAATAAATCATTTGCATCGTAAGTGCCATCTGTGAAATGAATTTCCTGAGAAAATTCTAATATAAAACAATAAAGCAAAGGAAGAGAGAACCAATAAATATTGTTGCGGTTGATGTTGAATTTCCAAAGCATTAAAAAGAAATTCAAGCTGCTAAACAACCAAAGTGCAGAAGGTAGGGAGAAGCAAAGAGAGCGATGAATGAGTATGTGAAAAGGAGATATTGCATTTCTGTATTCGCTAAAAGCATCGTGTAAAAAAGAGTGTTCTATCAATAGGTTTATCAATGTATGCTCACTTCTAAACGATACGTATATAAAGCACGCCAAAATTAAAGGTGCAAGCACAAAGCAATAAAAATGTTTTTTGTTTTGTGAAATCAAAATAATGCAATAAAAAGTAAAAGTAGGAATCGTTGCTAAAAAAACGAAAAATTATTTCATAAGTTTTCATTAAGGTTGTACTTTGGCAACTTCTTTGCGAAAATTCTTTAAAACCCATGGTATGATTGAGAAAAGATGGATTATCTCGTTTTTGTTAATTTGTGTAATAGCTGTTTTAGCGGTTACTTGGGAGTTTATGGGCGGAGGATTAAATACTGCTGTCATTCCAATGACCGACCCTAAAATAGTTGGTGCCGATGTGGCGTGGATTCTTACTTCTTCTTGCTTGGTGTTGTTGATGACTCCTGGTTTATCATTCTTTTACGGAGGAATGGTGGGTGCTAAAAACACCATTTCTACTATGTTGCAAAGTGTTATTTGTTTGGGAGTGGTAAGTATATTGTGGGTAACGGTTGGTTTTTCGTTGGCCTTTGGTGAAGATTGGGGTGGCTTTGGTTTTATTGGAAATCCAGGTACCTATTTCATGTTCGATAATGTAAATCAAGCGGTAGATCCGCGATTAGAATCTCTTGCGCCAACTATTCCATTAATTCTTTTCGCCGTTTTTCAATTGAAATTCGCTATCATCACTCCGGCATTAATCACTGGTTCTTTTGCCGAAAGAGTTCGTTTCATTTCTTACTTATTGTTTGTTTGCTTGTTCAGTTTGCTTATATATACGCCGCTTTGCCACATGATTTGGCATCCAGAAGGATTATTGAAAACACATTTTAAAGTGCTCGATTTTGCCGGTGGAACGGTAGTGCACATGTCGGCAGGTTTTGCTGCTTTGGCCGGAGCTTTGGTTTTGGGTAAACGCACAAAATCAAATCACGCACCAATCAATATCCCTTTCGTTTTATTGGGCACAGGTATGCTGTGGTTTGGCTGGTTTGGTTTCAATGCAGGTTCTGCGCTGGCTGCCAATGGTACAGCCGCTTTGGCTTTTGCTACCACAAATGCAGCTTCGGCAATGGCCATGTTAACATGGATTTTCTTCGATAGAATCAATGGCAGAAAAGTTTCGGCCATGGGTGCTTGTATTGGTGCAGTGGTTGGTTTAGTAGCCATTACCCCTGCTGCTGGTTTTGTTACTATTCCTCAGGCGGTGTTCATCGGTTTTATTTCTAGTATCGTTTCTAACGTGTTGGTGAATTGGAAAAAAATGAAAAAGATGGACGATACTTTAGATGTATTTGCTTGCCATGGTGTGGGTGGTATCATGGGTATGATTTTAACGGCGGTGTTTGCCAATTATGTTGATCCTGCAACCGGACAAAAAGTTGGTTTAATTTACGGCGGTTACCACGATTTTTTCTTGTCGATGCAGGCCTTGTTAATCGTTTCTGTTTTCACTTTTGGCGGAGCCTTCGTTCTGTATAAATTCACAAACATGATTATTCCATTGCGTGTAACAGAGGAGTCGGAAAAAATTGGTTTAGATATTTCGCAGCATGATGAATCGTTGGATATGTCGCAGGTGCAGCATTAATAAGAAGTACTTCTTCTATTCAACAGTAAATAAACTACTTCCTGTTTTTTCGCTACTGATTAGTTGCAACAAATACATTCCCGAAGGTAAATCGTGATTTATAAGAATAGAATTTCCTTGAATAATTTGCTCAATTAGCAACTGTCCGCTGGTGTTGTATATTTTTAGTTGCGTGTTTTCTTTGAAATCTCCAGTGATGTTTAAGAAAGAAATGGAAGGATTTGGATACAAGTTAAAATTTATTTTTTCGATTTCTTTAGCGCTTAGAGATGCACCACCTGTGGTTGTTTTAAAGATGTTTCCTTTACTGCCTACAATAATTCCAACGGTGTTGCTTACAAAATATATATCGTTTAAATCGGCTGTTGAGGTTATGGTGATGGCATTCCAGTTGTTTCCATTGGCAGTGAATAAAACCGTAGCGTTTTTGCCAACTGTAAAGCATGTATCGGTATTGGGAACGTCTACTGCAGCGTTGAGCCACTGTGCGGAAATAGTAGTGTCTGAAATGCTAGAGAATGAAGTGTCGGTGCTGATTTGCAAACCATTGATTCCTATGATTCCTACTGCGAGAATATCGCTAGCATTTGGATAAAATGCAAAATCGTTGATGTTTTTATTGGCTGATGAATTTTCGATAGTCCAGTTGTTACCAGCATCAATAGATTTTAGAAGGAGTCCGTTACTACCAGAAATCACAGCCACATCATTCGTCACAAAACGAACTTTATTGAGCAAGTAAATGGTGAAAGGAGTGAGGGTAGCCCATGCTGATCCATTGTTCACCGATTTCAAAATGGTGCCGTTGCTGCCTGTGATTAATCCGATATTGTTTTTAATGTCGATACTCATCAAATCGTTTGAAGTGTTCGATGCAATTGCCGACCAGCTGATGCCCGCGTTAATGGTTTTTAAAATAGTGCCTCCATCGCCCACCGCAAAGCCATTGCTGGCATCTAAAAAGAAAACATCGTTAAGGTGTTTCATAGTGGCCGATGAAACGGGGGTAAAAGAATTTCCCGCGTTAGAAGAGCGTAAAATTAAGCCCGAATCACCAACAGCAACAACAGTATTTGAGTTAGAAAAAGTAACTGCGTTTATGTTTTTAGTAGTGCCCGAAATAATTCTATTCCATTGCGCATTTAAGCACAAAGAACAAAGCGCAAGGCATAGTAGAAGTGCAATTTTATTTTTCATTTTTAGTGGTGTTTATTTTTTTCAAGCACCTTGAAAATAATTCTTCTGTTTTTTTGTCGACCTTCTGGATTGTCGCTTCCATCGGGATTGTTGTTGTAGGCAATAGGATGAGTCATACCATAACCTTTGGCAATTAAAGCTTTTGAATTTACACCTTTGCTTATCAAGAAATCGGCAACGCTTTTGGCGCGTTCTTGCGATAATTTGAGGTTGTAATCGGCATTTCCTTTATTATCGGTATGAGCTGCAATTTCAATTTTTAAATCGGGATTTTGCAGCATGAAAATCACCAATTGTTGCAATTCATTTTTCGATTCAAGTGTAAGTTCTGCTCTGTCGTACTCAAAATAAATGTTGTTTAGCGTGTACTCTTTGTTGAGCGCAATAGGCTCAAGGTAACATTTAATTTCTGTGGTGTCGTGGTTGTAACTTAGCATGGCAATTTTCTGCGTCGCCGTGATAAATCCTTTTTTAGAAATTTCTATATCGAATTCTTGTTTTGGTTTTGCAGCGTAATACACATTTTCTTGCAGGATAGAATCATTTTCGTTGCGGTAAACAATCATGGTTCCATTAATGATTTGTTCGGTGCTGTCGTTAATTTTTTGATAAGCATTGATGCGGAAATATTTCTTCTCTTCTTTTTGAATAATGAAAATATCATCGCCTATGTTTTTGCTTTTGATTTCACTTCTGTTGGATAGTATTAAGCTAATGTTGTTGCTGTATTTCTTAAAATAAAATTCATCTTTTGAGGTGTTGAAAGGTATGCCTAAATTCTTTGGTTTATCGAAGCTTTTTCCTTTATCGGTAGCTACAAAAATATCGTAGCCACCAATGTTGTCTAAGCCATTGCTACTGTAATACAAGTTGCCTGCGATATCTATAAAAGGAGAAATCTCATTGTCGCTTGAGTTCAATTTTCTTCCCATGTTGTATGCTTTTTCTACATTGAGTGCAGCATCAATTTCGGCATACCACAAATCTAAACCGCCATTACCTCCTGGTTTGTCTGAAGAGAAGTATAAGATATCTTGCTTCGTTTTTTTGTCGTAAGCCACTGCTGGGTGGGTAGAGCTGTATTCGTCTGTTGGATCGTTCACCAATGGGCCTAATTTTACTGGTAGCGCCCATTCGTTGTTCGTTAATAGTGAACCATACAATTCGCAAATTAATTTTCCGCTGGCATTCATTTTACATTCGGTGAAGTACAATCTTTTTTCATCGGCAGAGAAAGTGATATCTGGCACATCACCGTTGATATTGGTGAAAAACTGCGGCAGAAAAATTTGTGCTTTGTTCAACGAATCGCGAATGTTGATAGAGTAGAGGCGGTGTTTAGGATTGTTGTCTTCAAAGGGAAGGGTAATTAAAGTATCTGAATAAATAGTAGAGAAAATCAAGATAGAATCGTGAAATAAAGTAGGGTTAAGCTCGCTGTATCTTTTGTTGATGTTTTTAGGTAGCGCATTTACTATTTGATTGTTGTCGCTTTTCATTTTCAAAGCCAAATCGCAATTTTTCAATTCATCTTTTGCTTTGCCTACATAATATGAAGAATTATTTCCTCTATAGTTTTTTCTAAAATGTTCGAAATTCTCTTTTGCTTTTTCGTATTGCCCAAGCGTTTTTAGCGATTGCGCATAATACAATTCTGCCAAAGGAAATTCTTTGTCGCCCAAAACAAAAGCTCTTTCGAAACAAGTATGTGCTTCTTTAAATTCGCCTACTTTTTGGTAAGCATTGGCGAGCTGAATGAGCACATAAATATTGTTGCTGTTTTTTTCTAGTTCCTCTTTGTATAAATCAATGGCTTCGTAGAAATGTCCTTCATAAAATGAATAATCGGCTACTTTTACGATCGAACTTCTGCTTTGCGCAAAGGTGCTATTGCTTAGTAAAAGCAAGCAACAAAAACAATATGTAAGTGCTCTGAATTTCATTTTAAAAGAGTCGATTTGCAGGCACAATTCGCGTTTTATTTTTTTGAATATTAAATAAGTTGTGTGTATAAATCATGGATATTTCCAATGCTCCCTGATAGTTGCTGGCCGCATTTAATTTTGATGCATTTACATCGTACGTGAAATTGAATTGCCAGTTGTTGTGGTTAATACCAAAAAAGAAATTGAAAGCATCGCCTACACGATACCACACTCCTGTTTTTAGGTAAATATTTTCTTTTAATTTTTTACCGAAGCCATAGTTAAGTATACCGCCAACATTGAATTCGGCAGCTTTTTTTTGGTACATCACCAGCACCGATGGCGTTACAAAAAGAAATTTAGAAATGTTGTATTGGCCGTCGCCATGCAACACCCATTTAGTAGCTAAAAGGTCTTTTTGAGAGCTAAGAGATTGGTTGGGCCGGTTGATATGTGCTGCCGATAATCCACAATTGATATAGTATTTCTTAGTGCTCATCCAATAGCCAGCGCCCAATTGCACATCGGGACTAACGATACTTTGTGTGCTGAATGTTTCACCATTGCTTGTTCCGCTAAAATCTGATGCGCTATAGTTGAACTGATTTTCGAAAACCAAAACGCTAGGGTTAATTGATTTTTGAAATCCGCCTAACTGCAAACCGCCGTAAAATTTTCTGTCTAAGTTTTTATTGAGGTAATGGTGGTAAGCAGCATTTAATGAGAAGTGAGTGGTTTTAATTGCACCATCGGCAGAATTATCGGCTATGATTTGAATTCCTCCGCCCACAAAATCTCCTTTCAGTTTTTCTTCCATGAACTTTTTATCGGCAAAAAGGCAAGACGTAACATACGGCGATGAAATAGAATTCCATTGATTTCTATACGAATAACCTAATCTAAATTCACCATTGATATCACCCGTTTGTGCTGCGTTGGTGAGCATGGGTGTGTTGGTGAATTGCGTAAAATGAACGTCTTGAGCAGATGACGATAAAGTCAAAAGTAAAAGGGCTACGGCTAAAAAATGATATATTGTTTTGTTCATCATTTAAGAAGCGTGATGTTTCCTTTTTGGGTGATTTCTTTGCCCGTTATATTGTCGGTAGCCGCAATGTAATACACGTAAGTTCCTTCGTTTTGCAAAGTGCCATTAAAGGTGCCATCCCAATATTTTTCTATGTTATCGGTTTTAAAAACTTGCTGTCCCCAGCGGTTGTAAATGGTGAAATCTACCAAAGTAACATTTCCTGCATTTAATATTTTTGCATAGTCGTTGATGCCGTCGCCGTTGGGGGTGAATCCCGACATTAACTTAACAAATTCGCCTGCCGCCACGCGAACAGTAGCAGTCATGCTGTCTACACATAGTCCTTCATTCGATGCGTAAAGCGTTACCACATAATCTCCGGTTTTAAAGAAATCGTGAGAGTGGTTGGGTAAATTAGATTTTGTATTACCGCTAATTTTCCACAACCATTGAGAAGTGCTTTTGCACGATTCGGTGAAATCAACAGTTGTATTTAAAGAAGGATGTTCGGGCGAAAAAGTAAATTGAGCATCAGGAGGAAGCAATGCTTTTAAAATAATCAATGAATCGATATGACATAAATTGGTGGCATAATCCACTTTCAAATTAAACGATTGATAGCCCAAAGTATTTATTTTGTAGTTGGCAAAAGTGCTTTCTTGGAGGTCGTTGTTGTGCGACCAATACAATTTGTTTATGGCAACACTTGGGTCGTTGTTGGTAATGTTGAATTTTGCGTTGTAAGGAATACAAAAAAGTTTGGTGAGGGTATCTAATTTTAATTTCGGACCCTTAAACACCGCTATTTCTTTTGCTATGGTGTCGGCGCAACCTTCGATAACTGAAGTGGCAATTAGTTTTACCTTGTATTTCTTTTGAGCGCCAAAAGCGTGTACCGGACTCACCTGCGTTCCGAAGTTAAGGTCATCAAAATTCCAGTAGTAGGAAAGTGGAAATTGAGAAGAAGTAGTGTTGGTAAATTGAACACTGCCCAAAGCACAAAGTAAAGTATCGCTTGCATCGAAATCACTTATCACTTTTTCTGCATAAACATTTTCTAAATTCATTAGCGAAGAACAGTTGTTGGTGTCCAATAATTGAATTTGTGGCGCAAACAATCCTTTGGTGTTATAAATGTGATTGGTGCTGTTGGGGTTAATAAGGTAATCGTACGATTGCACATTACCATCGCCAAAATCCCAAGTATAATAATTGGTTTTTTTAAAATCTTGAACAAAAACCGTGTTTAAAGGAACGCAGCCCGAATCGTTTTGAATGGTGTATGTTCCGTACGGACCGTTTACAGTGACGTAGTTCATTTTGGTTAACGATGAACTGCATCCGTTTTTAGTTCTCACCGTAAGTTTAACATTGAACTTACCAGGATGCGTGTAAGTGGTTAATGGGTTTTTGCTGTACGATACATTTCCTTCCTGAAAATTCCATTCCCATTGGGTGATGTTGGTAATAGATGAATCAGAGAAAGTAGCCAAAAATGGAGAGCAATCACCTACCGAATCATTCACGCCAAATCTCACTGTTGGGTAATTTTCTACATCTATTAAATTCGATTTTAAGGCGGTGTCTTTGCAGCCAAAAGAGTTGGTGGTGACAAGCGCAACATCGAAAACGCCCGTTTGATTGTATATGTTTTTGGGGTGTGTAAGATTTGATGTGTCTCCTTGTCCGAAATTCCACTTATAAGTTAAACCAAGGCCTGTTCCTGTATTTGTAAATCTAATGGTGTCGCCATAGCAAGCCAGCGTTTTGTTTTGTGTGAAATCGGCATTAGGTTTAGAAAGGATAATTAAGTTGGGGAAGTAAAGGGAATCTTTGCAACCAACACTATTTTCTAAAACATAGCTAACATTATACGATTTAATTTGATAGTATTTGTGTTGCGGATTAATTTGCGACGAAGTGGTATTGTCGCCAAATCTCCATCTTCTCAAAGTGTATGGAGTAGTAGAATAAGATGAATCGCTAAACTCAACCGTTTCACCTTCGCAATACATGTTTTTTGGCACAGAGAATTTGGCTTTTACACCATCGATATGAATGGTGTCGGTATGCATTACGCTGCATTGTTTGTAATCGGGAGTAGCGCCATTCACCGATCCATTAACCAAAGAGAAAGTGTATGATTTTATAACGAAAGTACCTGTGTCGCCATAGACATAATTTACTGTATCAATATTGCTCGCTTCTATAGTTTCTCCATTGCCAAAATCGAAAGCTCTTTTTGAAATTTGTCCGTACGAACTTGTGCTAATATTAATTAATCTTACTGGAGTATTTAAGCATCCCTTCTTTGGAATGTAAACCTTTTGAATAATAGAGTCTACAGCTATTGTTTTTACATCGCTGTTGGTACATTGCAATGTTGGGTTACTCACACTAATATTAATGCTGTAAGTACCTGCTTTGCTCAGACTAATAAAGTTAGTGTCGCTGCCCGATATTTTGGTAATGGTATCATTCGTTTGATTGTTCACCACATTGAAGTAATTGGTGTTGGTGTATTGCGAAGAACCATTAGATAAACCAATGTTTAAAGGCGGATTGCATGATGACAAGCTAAACTCACCATTGGGAAAAACAAAATTTGGTGATCCCATAGTTCCTTTAACGTAAAAAGGTTTTTTCACTTCGGCATAGCAACCGTTGTTGCCCACTACCATGTGTATGTAATGCAAGCCAGTATCGGGCATGGCATCATAGGCATAAAGAGAACCTCCATTCAGCAGTGTTTTATAAGCCTCTTTTTTATTGAAGTTTTTAATTTGGGTTTTAACAGAGGTGTAGTCGGCATTCTGACTATTATACCCCGAATCGGGACAAGCCACCGGTTTTATATTTTCATTCAATAAGATATTGGCATTGTCGCCATACCAATCCCAACACCAATAATTGGCTTTTACCGACGAAGGATTGTAAGTGCTTAAATCGTTAAAGTTTTTAGAGGTGTTGTAACAAGTGGAATCATCGCTCATCGAGAAATCTACAGAGCTTGGCTTTATACCTGTTTTCACTAGTTTTTTGTATAAAGTTGTGTCTACACATCCCGAATCGTTGTGAACGATAAGCTGCACGTCATACAATCCTGAAGTCGTATAGTTGTGTGAGGCGTCTTTTGTGGTGGCTGTATTGTTCACTCCACTAGCAGGATCTCCGAAATTCCATTTGTATGCTACAATGTTTGAGTTGGGTGCATAACTTTTACTTTTAAAAGTAACTGTAAGTGGCGCGCAACCTGTGAAAGGGGTGTCGGGCACAACAACCGCAATGGGCATTGGAAATAAAAAGTAGACGGTGTCTGCGTCTTTACATCCCCAAGTATTGGTTTGAGTTAAAATGGTTCGGGCACTGTAGGGCGGAACAGTAAAAGTAGTAGTAGGGTTCTTAGCAGTAGATGTTTTTCCATCAGAGAAATTCCAATTAGAAGAAATTCCAGTTCCTTTACTGGTGTTGGTGTAGTTGACTTTAAACGGAGCTTTACAAGGGAGAGGAGAGTAGGTGAAAGAAGCATTCGGACTCTCATACGTTTTAGCAACAGTATCGAAGCAAGTGTTGCTGTAGGTGCTTGTTAGAATGATAGTGTATTTGCCTTTGGTGCTGTATTGATGAGAAATTGTTTTTGCGGTTGAGGTATCGCCATCACCAAAATCCCATTCGCTTTTTACCACAGGTACAGTGGTGTTGGTGAAGTTTAAATTAAACTCTTTTGCGCTGTTGTCACAAGTTGCACTGTAGGTAAAATCGGACAAGTAGCGCGCAATTCTAATGTTTTTAGTAATCGTGGACGAACAAGTCGAACCCACACTCTTAATGGTTAATTTAACTGGTAGGGTATCGAAAGCATTGTAGGTATGAACGGGTGATTTAGCTGTTGAGGTGCTACCATCGCCAAACTCCCAAAGGTAGCTAAGGTTTAGTCCGCTCGATTTATCGGTAAAATGAATCTCGGCAGGCTCGGCACACACAAAAGAATCGGACACGAAGTTGGCTTTAGGCTGATTGATATTGATGTAGTTACTTTTTGTGGTAGAAGCTTTACAGCCATTAGCATCGGTAACCTGCAGATAAACAGAGTATTTGCCATCTTGATTGTACAAATAGGTGGGGTTTTGATCGTTCGATATTTGTCCGTCACCAAAGCTCCAAAACCAAGCATTTACCCCCGCCGATTGCGCAATAGATAAATCGGTAAAGATTAAAGCTTCATTGCCACAAAGGGCGGTTTTGTTGGCTTTGAATTCGGCGCTAGCCGGAGCGTAAACACGGATGATAATAGTTTTAATGCTCGGTGCTCCAACACCCAATGCGGTTAATTTTATCTTGTAAATTCCCGGTTGAGCATACAGTGCGCTGCTATGCAAAGTAGCTGCAGATTTTCCATTGCCAAAGTCCCAGGCGTAAGAAGAAGCATTACTCGATGTATTGGTAAAGTTCACCAAAAGGGGTGCACATCCACTAACAGCATCGGCTGTGAAATTGGCTGTTACCTGCGCAAACAGAGAAATACTAGGCAATAGTAAAACAACCAAGAATAGTATCTGTTTTTTAAGAAAAGTGATTGAGTCCTTTGCAACCATAAATTTTCAGTGGTGAAAATAGATATTTAAATTTTTGTGGTCAATAAAAAGATTTGGGGTGTTTTTTTCTTTGATAGATAAATCCTTATTTAGAGGTGATTATATGGGAGCATTGAAGAAGTTCACGAAACATCGGAAATGTGATGATTATGTATAGGCAGAGAAAATCGATGACATACAATAGCATCTAACTTGATGTAATGCATTCATTGAAGGTTCAGATGTGATATTGAAAATAGTAACACGCGAAGAATAATAGATTTTTAATGGTATTCATAACCGATACCTTGATGCTTTCTTACTACCTCATCAACTGCATAAAT